>JBOGXS010000081.1:0-5107 GCA_050693815.1 Thermoleophilaceae bacterium
GTCAGGAGGCGCTTGTCTCACGCGGGCCGTCTAGGCGGCAAGCGAGCCTGGCGCTCTCCCGACGGTGGTCGGCAATGTCCGCTGAGCAGTCTCCGGGATCAGCTGGCCTTCGGCCAGACACTCACCCAATCAACTCCCCAACTTGGGAGAACAACCTCCCCACCACAGAGGTTGACCTATGAGCAGCGCCGCCGTGGCGGCGGAGCGCGGGCTCGACCCTCCCGCCGGGCGGCAAGGGCCCGGCCCGGTGCCCGGCGCTCTGGTGGAGGCGCTCGACCTCGCCTTCGTGCGCTGGGCGGGCGGGGTCATCGCGGGCGAGCACCGCGGGGCGGGCGTCGGATCCGGTACCGAGCTCGCCCAGCTGCGCCCGTACCAGCCGGGCGACGACGTGCGCCAGCTCGACCCCGCCGCCACCGCGCGGACCGGGGTGCCTCACGTGCGTCAGCAGGTTCCCGAGCGGCTGCTCACCACCTGGCTCGCAGTCGACATCTCGCCGTCCATGGCCTTCGGCACCGCCGATCGGCTCAAGAGCGACGTGGCCGAGGGCGTGACCGAGGTGCTCGGCTCGCTCGCAATCCGGCGCGGCGGCCGCGTTGGACTGCTCACCTTCGGCGCCCAGAAGGCCAGGCTGTTGCCCCCGCGCAGCGGGCGCGGGGCGCGGGTCGGGCTGCGCCGGGCACTGGCGGAGGGAGTGGCCTCCGACGGGACCGTGGGCGAGCCGCTGTCCGCGGCGCTCGCGCGGGTCGGGCGGCTGGCGCCGCTGCGGAGCCTCGTGGTGATGATCTCGGACCTGGCCGGCCCGCCCGAGTGGGCCCGCCCGCTTGCCGCCCTCGCGGCCCGCCACACCGTGCTGGCCGTGGAGGTGCGCGACCCGCGCGAGCAGGAGCTTCCCGCGGTCGGCCGGCTGGCGCTGGTCGACCCCGAGTCGGGCGCCCGCGTGGAGGTGGATACGACCGACCGCCGGCTGCGCGAGCGCTTCACGGCCGCGGCCGTCGCCGAGCGAGCCGAGGTGGCGACCGCCCTGCGCCGCGCGGGAGCGGAGCACGTGATCCTCTCCACGGCCGGCGCGTGGGCGCGCCAGCTCGGAGAGGTGTCCGCACGGGCGCGGCCGCGCGGAACCCGCGGAGGCAGGCCGGCCTGATGACCTTCGCCTCCCCCGCCTTCCTCGCGGCCCTCGCCCTCGTGCCGCTCGCCCTGGCGGCGCACCTGCTGTCGCGACGTCGGGCGCGCCGCTACGCGGTGCGCTTCCCGGCAGTCGCCACGCTCACGCCGCTCGTTCCGCGGAGGTCGTCGTGGCGGCGCCAGCTCCCGCTCGCGCTCTTCCTCGCCTCGCTCGCCGCGCTCGCCCTCGCGCTGGCCCGTCCGCACGCCACCGTGGCCGTCCCCAGGGAGCAGGCGTCGATCGTGCTCGTGACCGACGTGTCGCGCTCGATGCTGGCCGACGACGTCGACCCGAGCCGCCTGGAGGCCGCCCGGACGGCGGCCGAGCGCTTCCTCGAGGAGGTGCCGGAGGAGGCCCGGATCGGGGTGGTCGCCTTCTCCTCCGACCCGCACACGATCGAGCCTCCGACGGACGACCGCGACGAGATCGAGGAGATCGTGGCCGGCCTGAGCGCCGACGGCGGCACGGCCGCCGGCGACGCGCTGGCCGCGGCGCTAGGTCTCGTGGACGGCCCCGCCGGGGACGACTCCTCAGCGCCGCGCGGCGACGACCGCCGGCAGAACCGCGCCGACGACCGCCCGCCCGCGGCGATCCTGCTGCTCTCGGACGGCGAGACCACGACCGGCCGCGACCCCATCCCCGTGGCCCGGGCGGCGGGACGGATGGGCATCCCGATCCATACCGTCGCGCTCGGCACCCGCACGGCGACGATCACCACGCCCGACGGAGCCCTCCTGCCCGTCCCGCCCGACCCCGAGACGATGCGGCGAATCGCCGAGCTCTCGGGCGGCCGCGCCTTCCAGGTCGACGACGCCGACGAGCTGGGCGGCCTCTACGAGGACCTGGGCACCCAGGTAGCGACCGAGGAGGAACAGCGCGAGATCACGGGCGCATTCGCCGGCGGCGGCATCGTGCTGCTGCTGGCGGCCGCGGCGCTCGGCGTAAGAGCGACCGCCCGCCTTCCGTGAGCTCCTGGACGTTCTGGCCCCCCTTACCAGGACGGTCTTACTGATCCTGAGGTTGTTGCTGGGTGATGCAGTGGGGCCCGCCGCCGCGGCGCCACAGGTTCGTGGCGGGCACGCCGACCACCTCGCGGTCGGGCAGGGCTTTTTCGAGCGTCGCGATCGCCTCGTCGTCGCTGGGTTGGAGCGCGAGCGGCACGATCGCGCAGCCGTTGCCGAGGTAGAAGTTGACGTAGGGCAGTGCGATCCGGCGTCCAGCCCATTGGCGGTAGACGGTCGGGAGCGCGACGGTCTCGAAGCCCGCTTGCTCGAGCATCTCGCGGTTGCGCTCGAGCCGGTTGTGGTTCGGGTCGCCGCGTGTCGTCGTCTGCACCGCGACCGTGTTCAGGCCGATGAACGCCGCGACGTTGTCGACGTGACCGCCCGTGCGGTCCTCGACGAGCCCGTTCGGCAGCCAGACGGTCATGTCCACGCCGAGGAACTCTTTGAACGCGGCCTCGAAGACGGTTCGGGTCGCGCCGGGGTTGCGGTTCTCGTGCAGGACGGTGGGCTCGACCGCGATCAGCGCGCCCTGCCCGTTGACCGTGAACGAGCCGCCTTCGAGCACCAGCGGCACCGGCTGGCGCTCGATCTTCAGGTGCTTCGCGATCGCCTCCCCCACCGTCGCGTTCGGCGTGCCGCCGCCCCAGCCGTTGAACAGGAAGTCGACCGCCGCGAGCGTGCCGTCGTCCTTTCTGACGAGGCTCGGGCCGGAGTCGCGCAGGTAGAAGCCCTGGAGCTCGTGCTCGATGACCTCCGCGCCCCGGCAGTACGCCGCGGCCTCTTTGCCGTATTCCGGGCTGGCGACCACGAGCAGCGGCTCGAAGCGCACGATCGCCCTCGCTACGAGGCCGTAGTCGACCTTCACCGCGGTCGTCAGCCGCGTCGAGACCATGTCGTCGCCGATCCACGCCATCAGGCACCGAGCGTGCGGCTCCCACTCGGCCGGCTTCACCTGGGGCACGATCCAGAACCTAGCGCCTTGACGTCGCGCTGCCGAATGGAGAGACTCGACTCACCGCACCGACGCGACGGAAGGAGACGCGTGATAGATCGCGACGATCGCGAGAAGGACGAGAAGGACGAGGAACGCGACGAGCTCGAAGACCTCGAGGTCTCTGAGCAGCAGGCCGAGGACGTGCGCGGCGGCCGCCGCGCGCGCAAGAAGCTGCGCGGGCGCTACGAGCCGTAGGCCGGCCGTGATTGCGGGAGCCGCGTCCGCGGCGGCTCCCTAGCAGCCGCGGCCCTCGGCGTCCGGCGGACCGCCCGCCTTCCGTGAGCTCCGGGGGTGGGACTCGAACCCACAACCGTGACCTTAACAGGGTCCCGCTCCGCCAATTGAGCTACCCCGGAATGAGGTACAGGTACTGCCTATTTGGGTTAGGAGCGATCAGCTCGCCTCGGCAAGGGTAGCGATTCCGGCCTCCACTTCTGCATGACAGTTCGAGCACAGGAGCACGCATTTCGCCGCCTCGGCACGCTGCTTGGCGATCGACTGCGTGAACCCGCGAGCAGCCAGGCCAAACTCCTTCCGCCTCGGGTCGATGTGGTGGAAGTGGAGCGCTCCGCCGTAGCGGTCGTATCCGCATAGCTGGCAGCGACCGCCCGCTTCGGCGATCAAACGCAGCTTCGTCCGCCGGCGCCAGTCCATCACCCGCTGCGTCCGGCATCGCTTGCATCGGTAGTAGCCACGGCCCTCGAGCACGAACTCGGTGCGCCCATGCGTCCGGCAGATCCGCTCCGCGAACTTCGGCAACCCCGCCTGATCCACGACCCGAACACTAGTTCGGGCACCGGACGTAACCGCCGCCGACTCAGGCCTCGTCCGCCGTCCCCGCCAGCCGGTCCGCTCCGCCCGAGGACTTCAGCATCGCCAGCGTCTTCGACTCGATCTGGCGCACCCTCTCGCGGGTCACTCCCACCTCCTGGCCGATGTCCTCCAGGGTCATCGGGCCCTTGTCGCCCAGGCCGTAGCGGAGCTCGATCACGCGGCGTTCGCGCCAGGGGAGCGAGTCGAGCACCTTCAGGAGGTCGGCGTCGCGGATGCGGTTGGCCACCACCTCGAGGGGGCGGTCGCCGGCGGCGTCCTCGATGAAGTCGCCCAGCGAGGCGTCGCCTTCCTCGCCGCCCACCGGCGCCTCCAGCGACACCGGCTCCTGGCCCAGCTTCAGGATCTCCTCGACCTTCTTGGCCGACATCTCCACCAGGTCGCCTATCTCCTCCGGAGTCGGCTCGCGGTTGTGCTTCTGCATGAGCATCCGCCGCGCCCGCGCCACCCGGTTCATGCGCTCCACCATGTGGACCGGGATCCGGATCGTCCGGGACTGGTCGGCCAGCGCGCGGGTGATCGCCTGCCGGATCCACCACGTGGCGTAGGTCGAGAACTTGAAGCCGCGCCGCCAGTCGAACTTCTCCACCGCCCGGATCAGGCCGAGGTTGCCCTCCTGGATCAGGTCGAGGAGCGTCAGGCCGCGACCGGTGTAGCGCTTGGCGATCGAGACGACCAGGCGCAGGTTCGCCTCGGTCAGCGCGTTCTTCGCCGCCATGTCGTTCTGCTCGATCCGTTTGGCGAGGCGCACCTCGTCCTCGCGCGTGAGCAGCGGCACCCGGCCGATCGAGCGCAGGTAGAGGCGCACCGCGTCCTCCGCGCCCTGCTCGGGCGGCGGGACGGGGATGCCGGCGGTGATGACGCCGCCCTCGTCGTAGAGGTCGATCGGCGCTGCGCCGGCCTCGACCTCCGCGTCCAGCTCGTCGGGCTCGCCCTCGCCGTTGCGGCCGATGTCGTGCTCGTTCACGCCGTCTGCCCCATCACGGAGTCGAGCTCTCCCCGCACCCGCTGGTCTGCGGCCGCGAGCTGGGTCTGCCGGGCGTGGTCGCCGTCGTGCGCGGCCCGCCGGATCTCGCGCTCGATGCGTCGCTTCTCGAGCTGGAGGATGCTCATGCG
>JBOGXS010000082.1:0-8722 GCA_050693815.1 Thermoleophilaceae bacterium
CGGCTTCGCGGCTCCTTGCCATGCTCGACTTTCGCTCGGCAAATCGGACACGAACTTGTCGGAGCGACCACTAGATGCGGTTCTCAATCGAAGACGGCGGTGTGCTCCCGCACTCAGCCGTTCCCACGCTGCGCTTCGGGTTGCGGGTGGAGAGCGACGAAGAGGTGCGCGCGCTGTCGCTGGGCGTGCAGGTGAGGATCGCGGCCACCCAGCGCACGTACTCGGACGCGGAAGAGGAGGCGCTGCGCGAGCTGTTCGGCAGCCCCGAGCAGTGGGGGCGCAGCCTTCAGAGCCTGCACTGGACCAACCTGGCGGTGCAGGTGCCCGCCTTCAGCGGCAGCACACTGGTCGATCTCCTCATGACCTGCACCTACGACCTCGAAGTCACGGCGGCGAAGTACCTGACCGGGCTGGAGGACGGCGAGGTGCCGCTCGAATTCCTGTTCGGAGGGACGCTCTTCTACGGGGATCCACTCCAAGCGCGCCCCATCTCCTGGGATGCGGAGGCCGGGTACCGGCTGCCGGTCTCCGTCTGGCGGGAGATGATGGACCGGTTCTTCCCCAACAGCGCCTGGCTGCGGCTCGACCGGAGGACCTTCGACCGCCTCCATGCCTACAGGGCGCGGAACGCATACCTGAACTGGGATGACACGTTCGAGGCGCTGCTGGGCTGATGGACGCGGTGCGCCAGATCGCCGACGCCGTCCTCTACGAGGGGTACATCCTGTGGCCCTACCGGCGCTCGGCGCTCAAGAACACGCACCGGTTCACGTTCGGCGGCGTGGACCCGCACGGCACGATGCGGACCGAGGTCCTGCTCGAGGACGGTGGTGACGCGGCCGTGGAGGTGTCCGTGCGCTTCCTGCAGGCGGTGCGGCGGCAGCTCTGCCAGGGCGGGGAGCCCGTGGACGAGCTGACCGTCGAGGGCGAGCGTCACCTCTCCTGGGAGGAGGCGACCGAGCGCGAGCTCTCGCTCGAGGGCACCGGCCGGATTCCGATCGCCGTCCCGGCGGGCCGGGTGGAGGGGCGGCTGTCCGCGGACTGCTCGGTGATCCGGAGCTGGGGCTCGTTAGAGGGCGAGGTGTCGGTTGACGCCAAGCCGCTTCGGCCGGGACTCGTCCGGCTCTCCGTGGAGATCTCGAACACGACGCCGCTCGAGGGCACCTTCTGCTCGACGCACACGATCCTGCGGGTCCACGGCGGGGCGTTCGTCTCGCTCACGGATCCGCCCGACGAGCTGCGCGCGGAGGCCGAGGCCTGCCGCAACGAGGGCACCTGGCCGGTGCTCGTGGGCGAGCCCGGGGAGCGTCACACCATGCTCTCTTCGCGGATCATCCTCGAGGAGTACCCGCGGGTGGCGGCCGAGAGCCCGGGCAACCTGTTCGACGGCGGGGAGATCGACGAGCTCCTGACGCTCAACATCCTCGGCCTCACCGACGACGAGAAGGCCGAGATGCGGGCCACCGACCCGCGCGCCCGGGAGATCCTCGACCGCACCGAGGCCCTCACCAACGAGGAGCTCATGCGACTGCACGGCATGGTGCGGCCGTGAGGAGCGTGAACGTGGGCGGCGTCGAGGTGGGCCGCGGCAGCCGAGTGGTGCTGCGCCCGCGTCCCGGGGCGGACATCTTCGACCGGGCGATCGCCGGCAAGGTGGCCGTGGTCGACCGCGTCGACGAGGACATGGAGGGCCTGGTCCAGCTCGCCGTGGTGGTCGAGGACGACCCGGGCCGCGACCTCGGCGAGATGCGCCAGCCCGGCCACCGGTTCTTCTTCTCGCCCGAGGAGGTGGAGCCGCTCGCCGGGCAGTCGCAGCCGCCGGTGCGGGTGCTGGTGGCGGGGATCGGCAACATCTTCCTGGGCGACGACGCATTCGGCGTGGAGGTGGCGCGCCGGCTGGCCGAGCGCGAGCTGCCCGCGGGCGTGGAGGTGGGCGACTTCGGCATACGCGGGATGGACCTGATGTACGCGCTGGGGGAGGGCTACGACGCCGCGGTGTTCGTGGACGCGATCCCGCGCGGCGAGCCGCCGGGCACGCTGTCGGTGATCGAGCCCGAGCTCGACGGCGCCGGCGGGGTGACGCTCGACGCGCACGGCATGGACCCCGTGAAGGTGCTGTCGCTGGCCGGCCAGGTGGGCCCCGTGCCGGAGCGGATCCTCGTGGTGGGCTGCGAGCCCGCGGTGCGGATGACCGGCGAGGAGGAGGACGTGGTGGGCGAGCTGAGCGAGCCGGTGCGGGCCGCGGTGCCCGCCGGGGTCGAGATGGTCGAGTCGTTGCTGGACGAGCTGATGGAAGGAGGAGGACGATGAGCAAGCTGCTGGGGCTGCTCGTGATCGCAGGCGCAGCGGGGGCGCTCGCGTACTCGCAGGTGCCCGAGATCAGGCGTTACCTGAAGATGAAGCAGATGTAGATGCACCGGACCAAGGTGAGAGTCGTCGAGGACGCCCTCGACGCGAACAACACGATCGCGCGCGCCAACCGGGCCGACTTCGACCGCGCCGGCGTCAGGGTGGTGAACCTGATGAGCGCGCCCGGCGCGGGGAAGACGACGCTGCTGGAGCAGGTCCTTCCGGGGCTGCGCGCGGGCGTGCTGGAGGGAGACGTCCAGGGCTCCTACGACGCCGATCGGCTGTCGGTGCTGCACGTGCCGGTCACGCAGCTGAACACGGACAACGGCTTCGGGGGCGAGTGCCACCTGGATGCCAACATGGTGCGAAGCGCGCTGCCGGAGCTGCCGCTCGACGAGATCGACCTGCTGGTGATCGAGAACGTCGGAAACCTGGTCTGCCCCGCCGAGTTCCGCGTGGGCGAGGACGTGCGGGCGATGATCTCGTCGGTCACGGAGGGGGAGGACAAGCCGCTCAAGTACCCGCTCATGTTCCGTGCCTGCGAGCTGGTGATCCTGAACAAGATCGATCTGCTGCCGCACCTGGACTTCGACGTCGAGCGCTTCTTCGGAAACCTCGACCAGGTCCATCCCGGGGTGGCGCGGATGCTCGTGAGCGCGCGGACCGGCGAGGGCACGGAGCGTGTGCGCGCCTGGCTCGCGAGGGTGCCCGCCCCGGCATGATCGGCGCCCTGGCCACCCGGCTGGACGAGCTGCTGGCGGCCCGCACGGAGGCGAACGGGCTCTTCTTCGAGCGCGAGGCGGAGCGGATCGCCCGGCTCTGCCACCGGCTCGCCGAGCGCTTCGCCCGCGGCGGGCGGCTGGTGGCGCTCGGTCAGTCGCCTCAGGCCCGCTCGGACGTGCGCCACGTGGCGGTCGAGTTCGTCCATCCGGTCATCGTCGGCAAGCGGGCCCTGCCGGCGATCGGGCTGTCGAGCGAGGGCGGCTCGCTCGAGCGCCAGGCCGAGCTGATGTGCCGAGCGGACGACGTGGCGATCGGGTTCGACTCCGGGGCGGCGGGCGCGCTGGCGGTGGCCCGCGAGCGGGGCTGCCTGACGATCGCCTACGAGCCGCTCGGGGCGGAGTGGGAGTTCGAGCCGCCCAGCGCAGACCCGTTCGTGCGCCAGGAGCTGGCGGAGACGCACTATCACCTGCTGTGGGAGCTGTGCCACGTGTTCTTCGAGCACCGCGGCCTGCTCGAGGGCCGCGAGGTGCGGCGCGGGCACGACACCGGCGCCTCGAGCTTCCTGTACCCGTTCCTGGCCGAGCGGGAGACCGACCTGGAGCGGGTGGTCGAGGACGTGCGCGGCTCGGTGTCGATGAAGGCCGGCGACGTCGGGCGGCTGCGCGAGCAGACGCTGACCGAGAACCGCGACACATTGACCCGCGCGGCCGAAGCCCTGGGCGGCTGCGGCACGCTGCTCGCGCTCGGCAACGGGGGCTCGGCCACGGACGCGATGGACGTGGTGGCCGACTTCCGCGCGGCCCCTCAGGGCTGGGCGCCCCGGCCGGCGCTCGACCTGACCGAGGACGCCGCCATCCTCACGGCGGTGGCCAACGACATCGGGACCGCGGCGATCTTCCAGCGCCAGGTGATCGCTTACGGGCGCGAGGGCGACGCGCTGCTCGCCCTCTCCACCAGCGGCGGCTCGGAGAACGTGCTCGCCGCCCTGGCGGAGGCGCGGCGGCGCGGGATGGCCACGGTCGCGATGGTCGGCTACGACGGCGGCCGGGTGGCGGCCGAGCGGCTGGCCGACCACGTGGTGGTGAGCCGCTCGGAGCACGTCCCGCGCATCCAGGAGGCACAGGCGAGCGCCTACCACGCCCTGCGGGAGCTGGTGGAGGCCGCGTGAACGAGGCCACGAGCAGCGTGAAGGACGCCACGAGCAGCCTCGGACCCAAGGAGCTCGCGCACGGCGCGCTGCGCGGGGCCATCGCGGCCATGGCGATGACCGGGATGCGCGAGTTCACGCAGAGCGCCGGCATCGTCGACCAGACGCCGCCGCAGGCGATCGCCAAGCAGCGCGCCCAAGGCCTGATGGGCAAGGTGCCGCGCAAGCGGCGCCGGGCCGCGTTGGAGGGGGTGCACTGGAGCTACGGTGCCGTGGGTGGGCTGGGCTTCGCCTCGCTGCCCGACGCCGTCCGCCGCCGGGCCTGGGCGGGCCCGGTCTACGGGCTCGTCGTGTGGCTGGGCTTCGAGTTGGGGATCGCGCAGCTGCTCGGACTGCAGCAGGCGTACCGGGGGCGCCCGGTCGAACGGGCCGCCCTGGCGGTCGACCACCTGCTCTACGGGTTCCTGCTGTCCGAGACCCGCCGGCGTCCGCAGGAGTGAGCGTGGCCGCGCGCGCCCGCGCGCGTGTGGAGGGGACGGTGCAGGGCGTCGGCTTTCGCCCGTTCGTGTACCGCCTCGCGGGGGAGCTCGGCCTGGCCGGCTGGGTGCGAAACGACGAGCGCGGCGTGCTGCTCGAGGTGGAGGGCCCGGCCGAGGCCGTGGATTCGCTCCTTCGCCGGCTCGGGGCGGAGGCGCCGCCGCTGGCCAGCGTGGAGGGGGTCTCCTCCGAGGAGCTGGCCCCCACCGGCGAGCGCGGCTTCGCGATCGTCGAGAGCTCGCGCGGCGGAGAGGCGGACGCGCCGATCTCGCCCGACGGCGCCACCTGCGAGGACTGCCTGCGGGAGCTGTTCGACCCAGCCGACCGGCGCCACCGCTACCCGTTCGTCAACTGCACCAACTGCGGCCCTCGCTTCACGATCGTCCGCGGCGTCCCCTACGACCGCTCGCTGACGACGATGGCCGGCTTCACGATGTGCGAGCCCTGCCGGGCCGAGTACGAGGACCCGGCCGACCGGCGCTTCCACGCCCAGCCGAACGCGTGCCTCGACTGCGGGCCCTCCCTGTCGGCGCCCCTCTCGACCGTGGTCGAGGCGCTCGACGCAGGGGCGGTCGTGGCCGTGAAGGGACTGGGCGGGTATCACCTCGCCTGCGTCTGCGATGACGAAGATGCGGTGGCGGCGCTCCGTCGACGAAAGCATCGAGAGGACAAGCCCTTTGCGTTGATGGCGCCGAATCTGGAGGCGGCTCGCGCGCTGGTGGAGCTGACCCCGGTGGAGGAGGAGCTGCTGGTGGGCCGGGTCCGGCCGATCGTCATCGCCCGCCGCCGGCCGGACGCCGACGTGGCCCCGCCGGTCGCGCCGGGCTCGCCGGACCTCGGGGTGATGCTGCCCTACACACCGCTCCACCACCTCCTCCTCCACGACGTGGGGCGCCCGCTCGTGATGACCAGCGGCAACGTCTCGGACGAGCCGATCGCCTATGAGGACGGCGAGGCGGTCGAGCGGCTGAGCGGCATCGCCGACCTCTTCCTCGCACACGATCGTCCGATCCACATGCGGACGGACGACTCGGTCGTCCGGGCGACGGCCTGGGGGCCCCTGCTGCTGCGGCGCTCGCGCGGCTACGTGCCCGACAGCGTGAGGCTTCCCGTGCCGGCGCGCCGGCCGCTGCTGGCCTGCGGGGCCGAGCTGAAGAGCACCTTCTGCGTGGCAAAGGGCGAGCGCGCGTGGGTGAGCCATCACATAGGCGACCTCGAGAACTGGGACACGCTGCGCTCCTTCCGGGAGGGCATCGCCCACTTCGAGCGGGTGTTCGCGGTCGAGCCGGAGCTGGTCGCGCACGACCTGCATCCGGACTACCTGTCCACCAAGGACGCCCTCGAGCGCGAGGGCGTGCGGCACGTGGGGGTGCAGCACCACCACGCCCACCTGGCCGCGTGCCTGGCCGAGCACGGCTCGGTCGGCCCGGCCGCGGGCGCGATCTTCGACGGAACGGGCTACGGCGGCGACGGCACCGTGTGGGGCGGCGAGCTGCTGGTCGGAGGCTTGGCCGGCTTCGAGCGGGCGGGGACGCTGTGGCCGGTTCGCATGCCGGGCGGCGCGGCGGCGATCAGGGAGCCGTGGCGGATGGCGTGCGCGTGGCTGACTGAGTTGGACGCGGAGGCGGCGCCGCCCCGGACCCTCTCCGGGCAGGTCGATCCGGGACGCTGGCGCGAGGTTGCAAGGCTGGCGCTGAGCGGAATGGCCTCGCCGGTGACCACGAGCATGGGCCGCCTGTTCGACGCCGTCGCCGCGCTGTGCGGGCTACGGGCGTCGGTCAACTACGAGGGCCAGGCGGCGGCCGAGCTCGAGGCGGTGGCCGACCGGGGCGAGCGTGGGGCGTATCCATTCCCGCTGGCGGATGGCGAGACCATCGTGCTCGACGCGCGACCGACCATGCGCGCGGTACTCGACGACCTCGACGCCGGCCCGGCTCTGGTCAGCGCCCGCTTCCACAATGCCGTGGCCCAGGCGACCGCCGCCGCCTGCGCGAGCATCGCCGAGGCGCACGGGCTCGACACCGTCGTCCTCTCGGGCGGCGTGTTCCAGAACCGCCTCCTCCTGGAGCGAACGCGAGCCGAGCTGAGGCTCCGCGTGCTCGTACCGGAACGGCTGCCGCCGAACGACGGCGGGATCTCGTACGGTCAGGCTGCCGTGGCCGCCGCGCTCGACGCGGAGGGCCGGAGCGTACCCTCGACCCGGTGACCGAGGTCCGCCACCCGCTCTTCGCGCGCTTCTTCGACCGCTTCAGCCGGCTGATGGAGCGCGATCTGGCCGACCGGCGCGACGAGCTGCTCGCCGGTCTCTCGGGGCGGGTGCTCGAGGTCGGGGCGGGCTACGGGATCAACTTCGGCCACTACCCGGCGACGGTCGCCGAGGTGGTGGCGGTGGAGCCCGAGCCCTACCTGCGCGGCAAGGCCGAGGCGGCCGCCGCCGAGGCACGGATGCGGGTGAGCGTCACCGACGCCGCCGCCCACCCCCTGCCCTTCGAGCCGGCGAGCTTCGACGCCGCGGTGGCGAGCCTGGTGCTCTGCACGGTCCCCGAGCCCGCGGCGGCGCTGGGCGAGCTCCGGCGTGTGCTGAAGCCGGGCGGCGAGCTGCGCTTCATGGAGCATGTTCGCTCGGAGCGCCCGCGCAAGGCCGGCGTGCAGGAGCGCCTCGATCGCTGGGGCGTGTGGCCGCGCCTGGCCGGCGGCTGCCACTGCGCCCGCGACGCGGTCGCGGCGATCGAGGCAGCCGGCTTCCGCGTCGAGCGCGTGCGCGACTTCGGGCTCGGCCCCTCGTGGGGGATCACCTACCCGCACGTGCTCGGCACGGCCCGCACCGGTCTACCCTCTGGCGAGTGATCGAGCAGCTCGTGGAGCAGATCGAGAGCCGGTTCGCCGAGCTCTCGCGGCAGATGTCCGACCCCGACGTGATCGGTGACCAGCGCCGCTACGCCGAGGTGGGTCGCTCCTACCGCCAGCTCGAGCCGGCGCACGCGCTGGCGCTCGAGTGGCGCCGCGCCACCGACGACGCCGCGGGCGCGCGCGAGCTGCTCGCTGAGGACGGCGACGACCCCGAGCTGCGCGAGCTCCTGCGCAGCTCGGAGGAGCGGCTCGCGCAGCTCGAGGACGAGATCCGCCTCGCCATGGTCGAGCCGGACCCCAACGACGACAAGGACGTGCTCGTGGAGATCCGCCCCGGCACCGGGGGCGAGGAGGCCGGCCTGTTCGCCGGCGACCTCCACCGGATGCTCACCCGCTACGCCGAGCGGCGCGGCTTCAGGCACGAGCCGCTGGAGGTCGGCGGCGGCCACTTCACCTTCGCCGTGAAGGGGCGCGGCGCCTACAGCGTGTTCAAGTACGAGGGCGGGACGCACCGTGTGCAGCGGGTCCCGGAGACGGAGTCGCAGGGACGCATCCACACCTCCACCGCCACGGTGGCTGTGCTGCCGGAGGCCGAGGAGGTCGACGTGCAGATCGACCCGGGCGACCTCCAGATCGACGTCTACCGCTCGTCGGGGCCGGGCGGACAGTCGGTGAACACCACGGACTCGGCCGTGCGCATCACCCATCAGCCCACCGGTCTGGTGGTGTCGATGCAGGACGAGAAGTCGCAGCTCCAGAACCGCGAGAAGGCGATGCGGGTGCTCCGGGCGCGGTTGCTGGAGCGGGAGCTGGCGGCCCAGCAGGCCGAGGTGGCCGCCGCCCGGCTCGCCCAGGTGGGCTCGGGCGAGCGCGCCGAGAAGATCCGCACCTACAACTTCCCCCAGGACCGGGTGACCGACCACCGCATCGGGCTCACCAAGGGAAACCTGCCCGGGATCCTCTCCGGAGAGCTGGACGACTTCACGGCGGCGCTGGAGGCCGAGGAGAAGCGGCGCCAGCTCGTCGCGGCTTGATCGTCGGCGACGCTGTGGACGCGGCGGTCACCGCGATTACCGCCGCGGGGTGCGCGACACCTCGTTTGGATGCCGAGGTGCT
>JBOGXS010000083.1:0-8761 GCA_050693815.1 Thermoleophilaceae bacterium
GAGCGCGGCGCCGACGTCATCCTGGCGGCGGAGACGGATCGCTTCGGCGGCCAGCTCGTGGGCCAGGCGGTGCCGCCCGACGAGCACCCCTGGATCGAGCGGTTCGGCTGCACGGCGCGCTACCGGCGCCTGCGCGACGGAATTCGGGCGTACTACCGCGCCCACTACCCGCTGACGGCGGCCGCGCGCGGGCGCCGCCATCTCAATCCGGGAGCCAGCCGGGTGAGCGCCCTGTCCCACGAGCCGCGCGTGGCGCACGCGGTGCTCGAGGCGATGATGGCCCCGCATCGCTCGAGCGGCCGCGTCCGGGTCCTGCACGGGCACGTGGCGGTGGGCGCGCGGGTGCACGCCGATCGGGTCGAGGCGGTCACGCTGCGCGACCGGGCGAGCGGCGACGACCGCGTGGTGTGGGCCGATTGGGTGCTCGACGCCACCGAGACCGGAGACCTCCTGCCGATCTGCGGCGCCGAGTACGTCACCGGCTCCGAGTCACGCGATCAGACCGGTGAGCCGCACGCTCCCGAGGACGCCGACCCGCTGAACATGCAACCGGTCACGGCCTGCTTCGCCCTGGACCACCTCGAGGGCGAGGACCATGCGATCGACCGGCCCGACGGATTCGCGGCCCTCCAGGCGGATCGGAGGCCCGGCTGGCCGGAGGGCCGGTTCAGCTTCCTGGTCCCGGATCCCAGGACGGGCCGGCCGGCGCAGCGAACGCTGGAGCCGAATCCGCCCGGGGATCCGAAGGAGGTCGGCCCGGACCTCGCCGACCCGCGCCTCGACCGGGATCTCTGGCTCTTTCGCCGCATCGCCGCGCGGCGCAACTTCGTCGAGGGGAGCTACCGCAGCGACATCACGCTCGTGAACTGGCCGCAGCTGGACTACTGGGACGGACCCGTCCTCGAGGTCCCCGACGACCACGCGGCCCGGCACCGCCAGGCCGCCCGGGAGCTGAGCCTCTGCTTCCTGCACTGGCTCCAGACCGAGGCGCCGCGCCCCGAGGGCGGCACCGGCTGGCCCGGGCTGCGCCTGCGTCCGGACGTGGTGGGGGACACTCCGGACGGGCTCGCCCCCGACCTCTACGTGCGCGAGTCCAGGCGGATCCGCGGCGAGCGCACCGTCGTGGAGCAGGACATCGCCCTCGACGTCCGCGGCGCCCACGGCGCCGTGCCGTATCCCGACACCGTGGGCATCGGCGCCTACCGCATCGACCTGCATCCCTCCACCGGCGGCGATCCGTACGTGGACATCGCCTGCTGCCCGTTCCAGATCCCGCTCGGCGCGCTGGTGCCCGTCCGCCTCGACAACCTGATCCCGGCCGCCAAGGACATCGCCACCACGCACGTGACCAACGGGGCCTATCGCCTGCACCCGGTGGAGTGGAACGTGGGCGAGGCCGCCGGCCACCTCGCCGCCTTCTGCGCCGCGTGGCGCGGCCTTCCCCGGGCCGTGCGCGCGGATCCCCGCCAGCTCGATGAGCTCCAGCGCGAGCTCGCCGGCTGCGGGGTCGAGCTGCACTGGCCGGACGTCAGGGCCTACTGAGCCCGCCTCTTCTGAACCAGACCTTAACCCTCGACCCCCTGCCGCCTGGGGTAAGGTCCCGCCCCAGAAGGCGAATCCACGAGCGTCCGAGGAGGGGAAGCACGATGAGGAGCCTCCGGCTGTTGGCCGCCGTTGCGGCGGCGGGTGCGCTGGCGATTGCCGGCTGTGGCGGTGACGACGACGGCGGAGGCGGAGGCGCCCCGGATGCCGAGCAGGTCACCGAGGCCAGGGCCACGGGTGACGTCACCTGGTGCATCGGCAAGGACACCACCGGCGCCTTCAGCGCGGTCGTGGAGGCCTTCAACCAGGCGAACCCGGAGGCCAACGTCAGGCTGCTCCAGCTGCCCGAGTCGGCCGACGAGCAGCGTCGCCTCCAGATCCAACGGCTGCGGGCCGAGTCGCCGGAGTGCGACGTGCTCGGCATGGACGTGATCTGGACCGCCGAGTACGCCGCGCAGGGCTGGCTGCTCGACGTGACCGACGCGGTCGAGGAGCGCGCGGACGAGTTCATCCCGTCGACGCTCGAGACGGCCAGGTACGAGGACAAGTACTGGGCGGTCCCGTTCAACACGAACGCGGGGTTCATCTACTACCGCACCGACCAGGCCGGCGAGCAGGCTCCGCAGGAGTGGCAGGAGATGTACGACATGGCCGAGAAGACGAACGGCCTCGTCTACCAGGGCGCCCGCTACGAGGGCCTGACCGTGAACTTCCTCGAGCTGCTGTACAGCGCCGGCGCAAACGTGATCAACGAGGACGGCACGGAGGCCACCGCCGACACCCAGGAGGTGCGCGACGTGCTCGCCTTCATGCGGCAGGGCATCGAGAGCGGTGCGGTGCCGCAGGCCGTGACCACCTACATGGAGGAGGAGTCGCGGCGCGCCTTCGAGGCCGGCAACGCCACGTTCATGCGCAACTGGCCGTACGCCTATGCGCTCGGCAAGGAGTCGAAGATCGCCGACGACTTCGCGGTCGGCACCTTCCCGTCCTACCAGGGCAACGAGGGCGCCGGCGTGCTGGGCGGCTACGACCTGGCGATCTCCGCCTACTCGGAGAACCCGGAGGGCTCGCTGGCGTTCATCAACTTCGCCACGAGCCCGGAGCAGCAGGTGGTGCTCGTCACGGACGCCTCGCTGCCGCCCGTGACCACGGACGTCTACGACGACCCGGAGGTCCAGGAGGCCCTGCCCTTCGCGTCCGAGCTGCGCGACGCGGTGGAGCAGGCGCAACCCCGGCCGGTGTCGCCGGTCTACCCGCAGATCAGCGAGGCGATCTACACGAACGCCTTCGCCGCGCTGCAGGGGGACATGTCGCCGGAGGAGGCCGCAAGCGCGATGAACGAGGAGATTCAGCAGGCACTCGAGACGTTCTAGTGGGCCGACTCGAGGGGGTCCACTAGCTCATGGAGGCGGCAACACCAAGGCTCGGCCGGCCGCTGACGAGGCGCCGCTACGGCAGCGGCGAGCGGCGCCTCGCCGCGGCGATGCTGTCGCCGGCGATGATCGTCATCGCGCTGGTCGCCGCCTACCCGATCGGCTACGCGATCTGGCTGTCGCTGAACGAGTACAGCGTCCGGGTGCCGGGCCTGTCGCGCTTCGCCGGCTTCGACAACTACTCCCAGGCGCTCGGCGCGTCGGAGTTCTGGGACGCGGTCGTCACGACACTGCTCTTCACCGTCATCTCGGTGGGGCTCGAGCTGGCGATCGGGCTCGGCATGGCGCTCGCGATGCACGAGGCGTTCAGGGGCCGTGGGCTGCTGCGCACCGTGGTGCTCGTGCCGTGGGCGGTGCTGACCGTCGTGAGCGCCATCACCTGGCGCACCATCTTCGAGCCCAACCTCGGCCTCGCCCCCCAGCTGCTGGACGCCCTCAGCCTGCCCGGGGCGGACGTCGTCTGGCTCGGCGAGTCGGGCTACGCGCTGGCGGTGATGGTGCTCGCCGACGTGTGGAAGACGGCCCCGTTCATGGCGCTCCTCCTGTTAGCCGGCCTCCAGGTGATTCCGGGCGACCTCTACGACGCGGCGAAGGTCGACGGGGCGAGCACCTGGCAGCGCTTCGTGCGCATCACGATCCCGCTGCTCGTGCCCGCGATGCTGGTGGCGCTGATCTTCCGCACCCTCGACGCCCTGCGGATCTTCGACCTGCCCTTCGTGCTCACCCGGGGCGCCAACGACACCACCACCCTGTCGCTGATCGCCCACCAGGAGCTCACGAGCAACAGGCTGATCGGCTACGGGTCGGCCCTCTCGGTCCTGACGTTCGTGATCGTGATGGCGGTCTCGTTCCTGTACATCCGAACGGTGGGCGGCAACATCCGCTCGCTCGCGGAGGAGAGCTGAGATGGAGGCCACGGGCGCGACGATGCGGCCGAGCACCGCGACGGCGGAACGGGCCGGCGCGGGCAGGCGACGCGGACCGCGGCGCTGGGCGAGGCCGGTGCTGCTCTGGCTCGCCGTCGCGCTGATCTGCGTGTTCTGCCTGTTCCCCTTCTACTGGCTGATCAACGTGTCACTGAAGACCGGGTCCGCCCTCTCGGCGGCGGACCTCCTGCCGCCGAGCCCGTCGCTAGACAACTACAGCTCGATCTTCGACAACTCCGACTTCACCTCCGCGCTGCGCAACAGCGCGATCGTGACCGGCATCACCACGGCCCTGGCCCTGATCGTGGGCTCCTTCGCCGCCTACGCGCTCGCCCGCCTGCGCTTCCCGAGGAAGTTCCTGATCCTGGCCGTGATCCTGTCGATCTCGACGTTCCCCGCGATCGCGATCGCCGCCCCGATCTTCAAGCTTTGGACGGACATCGGGCTCTACAACACGTATCCGGGCCTGATCATCCCGTACCTGACCTTCGCCCTTCCGCTCTGCATCTACATCCTGGCCTCCTTCTTCAAGGAGATCCCGAAGGAGCTCGAGGAGGCCGCGCTCGTGGACGGGGCCACGCACTTCCAGGCCTTCCGCAAGGTCGTGCTGCCGCTGGCGGCGCCGGGCCTCGTGACCGCCGGGCTGCTCACCGCCTTCTTTGTCTGGAACGAGTTCCTGCTGGCGGTGACCCTCACGAGCTCGCCGGACGCCTTCACGGTGCCGGTGGCCGTGGCGAATTTCAGTGGCAGCACGGAGTTCGAGATCCCGCTTGGCACGATCAGCGCCGCCTCGGTGGTGATCACGATTCCGCTGGTGGCCCTGGTGATCATCTTCCAGAAGCGGATCGTGGCGGGCATGACCGCGGGGGCGGTCAAGGGGTAACCAGCCGGGGGCTCGCGCCCCCGGACCCCGCCGGGTGCCTGGCCGGCCCTTGCAGAACCTATCGCCAGGATATATCCTGGCGATATATGAACCACCTGAGTCCGACCGCCTACGTGATCCTCGGCATGCTGGCCCGGCGGCCGATGTCGGGCTACGACATCAAGGCGGCCGTCGACCGCTCCACGCGCTTCTTCTGGGCGGCCAGCTACGGCCAGATCTATCCCGAGCTGCGGCGCCTGGCCGAGGCCGGTCTGGTCGAGGGGGACGCGGTGGACGCCGGCGGGCGCCGGCGCACGCTGTACTCGCTCACGGCCGCGGGGCGCGACGCGCTCGCGGAGTGGCTCGCCGAGCCCCCGCAGGCGTTCGAGACCCGCGACGAGGGCCTGCTGAAGCTCTTCTTCGCCTCCGCCGCCCCGGAGACCGCCGAGGCCACGCTCGCCGCCAAGCAGCGCCACCACGAGGCCACGGTCGCGCGCCTGCGGGAGATCGAGGCGGAGGGCAAGGCGCAGGGGTTCGGGCTGACGGTGCTGCGCTACGGCATCGAGTGCCACTCCTGGATGGCCGGCTGGTGCGAGCGGGAGCGGGAGCGCCGGTGATGGAGCGGCTGGCACGGCTCGCCGACCGGCGGGCGAGGCGGGTGCTGGCCCTCGCGGCGGCCTTCTTCGTGCTGGCCGGCGCGCTTGGATCCGGGGTGGCCGACCGGCTCGACCCCTACGGCGCCGACGACCCCGACACCGAGAGCGTGATCGCCGACGAGCGCCTCGAGGCCGCCGGCTTTCGTGAGACCGGCGTGGTGGTGCTGGTGGAGGGAATACAGCCGCGCTCGCGCGACGGTCGCGAGCGGGTCTCCGCGCTCGCCCGCGAGATCCGGGCGGACCGCGACGTGGCGTCGGTCACGAGCGTCGTGAGCGGGGGAGGCCGCGCCCTGGTGTCGCGCGACGGCGACTCGACCTACCTCGCCGTCGCGCTCCGGCCCACCGACGACGCGGACCTCCAGGACGTCGCCGAGCGGGTCGTCGAGTCGCTGGCCGGCGAGCCGGGCGTGAGCGTGGGCGGGCCCGCGGTGGCCCAGAACCAGGTGAACGAGCAGGTCGAGGAGGACCTGCGCACGGCCGAGCTGTTCGCGTTCCCGCTGCTCTTCCTGCTCTCGCTGCTGTTCTTCCGCAGCCTCGTGGCCGCGCTGCTGCCGCTGCTCGTGGGCGGGCTGGCCATCGTGGGCACCTTCCTGATGCTGCGCGTGGCGAGCGAGGTGACCTCGGTCTCGATCTTCGCGCTCAACCTGGTCACGGGCCTTGGACTCGGGCTGGCGATCGACTACAGCCTGTTCGTGGTGTCGCGCTACCGCGAGGAGCTGGCCCGCAGCGGGCCGGGCCTCGAGGCGATGCGGCGGACGCTGGCCACGGCGGGCCGCAGCGTGCTGTTCAGCTCGCTGACCGTGGCCGGGGCGCTGGCCTCGCTGATCGTGTTCCCGCAGCGCTTCCTCTACTCGATGGGAATCGGCGGCTTCTTCGTCGCGCTCATCGCGGCGGCCATCGCTCTGATCGTGCTGCCCGCCGTGCTGGCGCTCCTCGGCCACCGCGTGAACGCGCTCACTCCGGCCTTCCTCGCCCGCCGCGCCGAGCGCGACGCCCGGCCCGCGCAGGCCGGCTTCTGGTATCGCCTGTCGCGAATCGTGATGCGCTTCCCCGGCCGCATCGCGGCCGCCGCCGCGGCGCTGCTGATCGCGCTCGGCATCCCGTTCCTGGGCATCGAGTTCACCTCGGTCGGCCCGCAGGTGCTGCCCGAGTCCGCCGGCGCCCGGCAGGTCGACGACGTGCTGCGGTCCGAGTTCCCGCCCTACCGCGACACGCCGGTGACGCTGGCGGTCAGCGGCGACGCGGGCGAGGCCAGGCGGGTCGCCGAGGCCGCGGCGCAGGTCCCGGGCGCAGGCGCCGTGGCGCAGCCGCGCGAGCTCGCCGGCGACGTGCACGCCGTCCGGGTGTTCTCCTCCGCCGCGCCGCTCAGCGAGCGCAGCCAGGAGCTGGTACACGACCTGCGCGACCTTGGGGGCGATGCCCTCGTGACCGGCTTCACGGCCGGCTACGTCGACCTGCAGGACAGCCTCGTCGAGCACCTCCCGATCGTGCTGGCCATCGTGGCCGCGGTGACCCTGGCGGTGCTCTTCGCGATGACCGGCTCGGTGGTCCTGCCGCTCAAGCAGGTGGTGATGAACGCGCTCGGCCTGAGCGCGGTGTTCGGGATCCTCGTCCTGATCTTCCAGGACGGGCGCCTCGAGGGGCTGCTCGGCTACACGAGCCAGGGCGGGCTCGAGTCGACCCAGCCGCTGCTTCTGTTCGCGGTGGTCTTCGGCCTCTCGACCGACTACGGCGTGTTCCTGCTCGCGCGGATCAAGGAGGCGCGCGACGGCGGCTTGCCGGACTCCGAGGCCGTGGCGGTGGGGCTGGAGCGAACGGGGCGGATCGTGACCGCGGCGGCGCTGCTGTTCTGCATCGCGATCGGAGCGTTCGTCACGTCGCAGATCGTCTTCATCAAGCAGCTCGGCCTGGGCACGGCGATCGCGGTGCTGATCGACGCGACGATCATCCGCGCCCTGCTCGTGCCCTCGCTGATGGCGCTGCTGGGACGCTGGAACTGGTGGGCGCCCGCGCCGCTGCGGCGCCTGCACGCGCGGGTCGGGCTGAGCGAGGCGTAGCTCGCCGTCAGCCAGCGACGATGACGCGTGCTCCGACCGTCTCGTACGTCGCCCTGGCGCGGCCGTCACGCGTGGCCAAGTCGGCGTCGTGCTCGACGGCCGCGAGCGCGACGAGCGCGTCGTAGACCGCGGCGCCGGCGATCCCGTGCTGACACAGCACGTCCGGGAGGCGCCTCGCCACCTCGGGCCCGAGCAGCAGAGGTTCGACGAATCGCTCAGCGAGCAGCCGGGCAGCATCGGCTGGCGTCAGCCGTAGGTCGGCGGGCAGTCGCGTGAGCACGGAGCACGTCTCCGCGAGAGCATGGCCGCTGAGCGCGACCTCCCGACGATCCCACCAGCGCCTGACCGCGGCGTGCGCCTCGTGGGTCTGCACAAGGAGCGGAACCGCCACGCTCGTGTCCAGTCCGAGCGCCGTCAACGCCTTCCACTGTCGATCAGCCCGAAGACGACGTCGTCGTCGATCGTGGTGCTCCCGGTGACGACAAGCACCCCCGCCTCGTCGACCAGCTGAGCCGTACGGCCGGTCGGGAGCAGCTGGAGGCCGGCACCGTAACGGGAGATGTCAACGGTTGACCCCGGAGTGAGCCCGAGTGCGTCGCGGAGGGGCTTTGGAATGACGATCCGCCCTACCGAGTCGATCGAAGCCTTCATTGGCAGAACAGTACCAATCGTTTACCAGAGAGCGCCGGCCATTACCCTGGCCGACGCATGGCCCTCGCGGACGGCGTCGTCTACCAGATCTACCCGCGCTCCTTCCAGGACTCCGACGGCGACGGGGTCGGCGACCTCGCCGGCATCCGCTCGCGGCTCGACCACCTCACCTGGCTCGGGGTGGACGCCCTCTGGCTCTCGCCGATCTACCCCTCGCCGCTGGCCGACTTCGGCTACGACGTGTCGGACTACAAGGGCATCGACCCGGTCTTCGGGGACCTGGCCGAGTTCGACCGGCTGGTGGAGGAGGCGCACGCGCGGGGGCTGAAGCTCCTCATGGACGTGGTGCCGTGCCACACCTCGATCGAGCACCGCTGGTTTCGCGAGCACCCCGACTGGTACATCTGGGCCGACCGGCCCAACAACTGGGTCGCGGCCTTCGGCGGCTCCGCCTGGAGTCCATACCCTGCGCAGCCGGCCGAGCCGGCTGCTTCGGGCCTCCCCGTGGACGGCCGCTTCTACCTCCACTCCTTCTACCCGGAGCAGCCCGACCTCGATTGGCGCAACCCCGAGGTGATCGCGGCGATGCAGGACGCGCTGCGCTTCTGGCTCGAGCGCGGCGCCGACGGGTACC
>JBOGXS010000084.1:0-40147 GCA_050693815.1 Thermoleophilaceae bacterium
ACCAGGGCCTCACCAGCCCGTCGCGCGCGCCCGCCGGCGGCGACCCCGGCGAACGCCGCGGTCGTGATGGCGCGGTATCCGTCCGCGTGCGTCGCCGTGACCTTGTAGCTCGTGGTCGGCACGTGACCGCGCGTACCCGAGACGCCGACCCGGTCTGGCCCAGCCTGCTCCAGCCGCACGTTACGCCAGTCGCACACGACGTCCGGCATGACGTAGGCTCCGGGGTCGCCGATCTCATAGACGACCTGCTCGCCAATCGTCGCCGGCGTGACCAGTCCACCGGTGCCCTCAGGTTTCGTTATCACCGCTGTCCCGTCTGGATGGCACTCCGCTATCGGGTATCCCATGTCGTCCCAGCCCGGGACAGCCGCCCAGTCGGTGAAAATCCCGCCCGCGCACTGCGGGCCGCACTCGACGATGTGCCCGACGAGCGAGCCGGCCGCGAGCAGGTCGTAGTCGTCATCCGACCATCCGAACTCGTGCATCAGCGGACCGAGGACCACGGCCGCGTCCGCACAGCGTCCCGTCACGACCACGTCGGCGCCAGCCTCGAGGGCCGCGGCGATCGGCCGCGCACCGAGATAGGCGTTGATCGAGCTGAGCTTCGAGGGCACCGGCTGGCCGGTGAACATGTCGCTCGGACTCGCCGCCAGGACCTCCTCGAGGTGCGGCAGCAGGTCGTCGCCCTCGACGGTCGCGACACGGAGTCGCACGCCCGCCGCTTCGGCGGCCCCCCGGAACGCCGCCGCCCAGCCGGCCGGGTTGAGCCCCCCGGCGTTCGTGACGACTTTGATGCCGCGTTCCTCGATCTCTGCAAGATGTGGCGCGAGCGTGTCGACCGCGTCCTGCACGAAGCCGCCGTCCGGGCTCTTCGCTCGCGCGCGTGCTAGGAGGGCCATGGTGATCTCGGCGAGGTAGTCGGCGACGAGGTAGTCGACGTCGCTGCCTCGCAGTATCTGGCCGAGCGCCGCCTTGGTATCGCCCCAGAACGCCGCGAAGCAGCCGACCCGCACCCGGTCCTTCACGCGCGTCCCCATAGGCAGCGTGCCAACCAAACGTTCATTTGAACTGCCACTATACCGCCCCGGGCGAGAAGGGCGGCGCAACTGCGAAGCCGTTCCGTTACCAGCCCATGAGGTGAGCCAAGTCCTGTCTGAGGCCCGGGATGCCGAACCTGTTCCACGCCATGCGAAAGTCTTCCGTGCGGCCGTGGGTGTGCATCCAGATGCCGAGGTAGTGGGTGGCCAGCAGCATCATGATGCCGAGAACCGAGAAAGTGCGCACCACTTCTGGGTCGAGCGGCTGGCCGGTGCGGCGCTCGTACTCCGCGAAGAACCAGTCCCTCTCGGCGAACGCGTTCAGCAGCCCGGTGACCGGCCGCAGGTGCTTTCCCGCCAGGCGATCCAGGGCCAGGTAGCCGAGGTCGAAGCGGACGTCGCCGACGTAGGCCAGCTCCCAGTCCAGCACGGCCGTGACCCGGCCCCCCTCCACGAGCGCGTTGCCGACCCGGTAGTCGCCGTGCACGAGGCCGGTTCGCACGTCCGGAGGGACTCGCGTAACAAGCCACTCGAATGCCTCCTCGGTCACCGGGTCTCGGGTCAGGTGCTTGGACTCGTACACCTCCCGCCAGCGGGCCACCACCTCGAGGAAGTCGAAGCGGGGGATCCTCCCGGTCAGGCCCTCGGGCTCCACGAGGTGCAGCCGGGCGAGGTTGTCGACCATGTCCGTGGCGATTGTTCGCGACTCGCGCCAGTTCTGCTCGAGCCACTCCCGATCGGGCCTGCGAAAGGTGTTGGGCGCGCGTCCCGGGACGCTCTCCATGACGAAGTAGGGCCCGCCGAACGGGTTGTCCCCGGAAGCATCGAGCAAGAACACCCGCGGAATCGCTACACCGGTAGCCTGCAGCGCGTCGTAGATCGCGTACTCCGCCTCGAGGTCCGTCTCCAGCAGGCCGCCCTCCGGCTTCACCCGGACGATGTAGGCACGGTCGTCCGCCCGAGCCGTGTAGGAGTGCCTGGACCAGCCGCCCGACAGCTGCTCCACGGCTGTGATCTGCTCCCCAGCGCCCAGCTCGCCGGTGCTCCGAAGCCCAGCAGTGAGGGCTTCGGCCTTCTCCGTCATCGCAGTCCTTCCGCCAGAAGGTCGACCTCGCGGTCGGCGAGCTCCCGCAGCAGCGCGTGCACCTCTGCCCGCCGTGCGCGCGCCTCGCGAGAGCCGTCTGCCCGCAACGCGGCGACCAAATCACATGTGGTAGCAGCGACGACCGAGAACTCGACGTCTCCCTGCAGGCGGGCCGAGAGCTTCGGGGGCGCCAGCCGGGAGAGCTCGCCCACGAAGCGTCGCAGCTCGGCCTCATACGACTCGAGCTCCACGGCGAGGTGGCGCGACGCGCTGTAGGCGGACAGCAGCTGGTCGCGCTCGAACTCGCTCGGGGGGCCCTCCCTGCGTGCGGCCGCTCGGAGGACATTGCCGATCGCGGCGACCATGTAAGCGGGACTCAGCTGGTTGAACATCAGCGCTCGGCTCCCGAATTGACGCTGACCGCCGCGCGCAGCTCGGCCAGGGCAACCCGCTCCTCGGCCGACAGCGGCGATCGAGTTGCCACGGACGCCGCGGCGCGGACCTCGAACCCAGTGTGCTCGGCCACCTCCGCGACGCTCACGCCGGCGACGAGCTCGGTCAACACGAGCCCCTCGGGGATGGGCTCGAAACGCGCCAGCGGCGTGATGACCGCCCGCAGCGCGCCGGGGTCGAGGCCGCGCCGCGCGCGGGCAGCCGGCTCCCCGACGACGGACACCTCCGACACCTCCTCGACGAGGAAGCGCTCCTCGTGCCGCGGCACGATCACGTAGAAGCGGGGCGCGAAGGTCGTCAGGGTGGGCAGCCCGGCGCTCCCCGGGCCGCGCAGCCTCCAGCCAGTGCCGTCCCTTATGCCTATTAGGTTCGCGTTGCCACGGGAGTCGACCTGGAGGCCGCCCGCAAAGACGATCGGCGGCCGGCGGAGATCGTCGAAGACCCGCGCCTGCCAGAAGGTGGCAGTCCGGCCGTTCACGACCGCGGGCTCGTACGAGAAGCAGCCGACCACCGACAGGTCCCTCTCCAGGCCGAGCAGCCAGCAGCCGGCGACGTTCATGCGGAGCCGCGGCGCCCACAGTCGCCGCGCGAGCTGGGCGGCGAGCGCCACCTCGACCTGGTTGGCACCCACATGGACCTGCTCGCCGTCCTCGAGCTCACGCGCCAGGGCGGCGATGAACAGGTCCATGTCCCCCGTGGCGCCGCGACTCATGCCGTGGCGAGCCGCTTGAGCCGATGTGCGCCGAGCAGGGCGAAGTAGCCCTGCTCGCCCTCGACATCCCGGATCCAGCGGTCGAGGAACGAGTCGAGGATTGCCGGGTCGCCGGCTTGCCGTGCGCGCGAGACCGTGGCGGCGTATTCGAGCAGCCACTCGCTGTCGAGGTCGAGCGACGATCCGGCGAACGGATGCGTGCCGTTGGGCGCGCGGACGACGACATCCGCCGCCCACGGGATCACGCGGTCGGGGTGACGGACGAGCTCCTCCGTGGAGGTGAGACGCTCGACCTGGACGACCCGCAGGTCGGCCGCGGCCCGGAGCGCCTCGTCACCCATGTCCGCGCCCCACAGCAGCACGTTGCCGTCGGCGTCCGCGGCCTCGGCCCAGAGGAGAGCGACGTCCACCTCGAGCGGCCGAACCTTCAGGTAGGCACGTCCGCTGCGGTCGTCGAAGGCCTCCTCTACCAGCGGGTGGCGCATGACGCTGGTGCCGAGGCCTCCCACCCAGGTCGAGTATGGAACTCGCTGGGCGCGCGCGCGGAGGCTGGCAAGATGGACGCCCTCCTCGTTCTCCCAGATCTCGAGCCGGCCTTCCTCGGCCGCCCAGCGCACCGCGGGCGGCAGGGACACTAGGCGCTCGGCCCCCACGTAGGCAGCCACCAGCCTGCGACAGGATCCGGCCGCGACGAGCATGTCGAGTTCGAGACCGGCCGTCAGGCCCGCCAGCGTCAGCTCGGATGTGCCCAGGCGGATCAGCGCGCGCACCAGGGCCATCGGATGACCGGCGTTGACGCTGCCGCCTACACCGACGCAGGCACCCGCTGGGATGTGCGCGACCGCCGTGTCCGGATCCTCGGCGAGGCGAACCATTTTCGGTAAGCTACCAGCGAGCTACCAACCGATAGTTAGGTTAGGTATCTAGTCGGCCAACGGTGCGGCCACGTCCAGGGACGGCATCGCTGTCCTTGCATGGGGTTATTCTCGGCCTAGCCACGAGTCAGGTCGCTCCGTTCGAGAGCGGTTAGGTAGGAACAGTCATCAAGAACGACACACGCATACCATCGGGCCGCTCCAGGAAGCGAAACCGCGAGTCCGAGGTCATCGACGCTGCCGTCGAGGTCTTCTTCGACAAGGGGTATCCCGCCGCCTCGATCCAGGATGTCGCCGATCGCGTCGGCGTGCTCAAGGGCAGCCTCTACTACTACATCGAGTCCAAGGAAGACCTTCTCTTCCGCATCGTCGACGACGTCCACGAGCAGTCGACCGAGATACTGCGAACGGTCCAGGAGCTGGACGTGCCGGCGATCGAGGCGGTGCGCACCTACATCCAGAAGCACGTCGAGTGGTACCTGAAGAACGTGAAGGAAGTGAGCGTCTTCTTCCGCGAGTGGCGGCACCTGACCGGCGACCGGCTCCGCGTGGCGAAGGAGCGGCGCCGTGGATACGAGCGGATCTTCCGCGAGTTGATCCAGGCGGCGCAGGACGCGGGAGACGTCCCGGCAGAGCTCAGCCCGAAGTACGCGTCCTTCTACGTGCTCGCGGCCGTCAACGCGGTGCCCGACTGGTACCGGCCCCGCGGGGGTGACTCGGCGCGCACCATCGCGGCTAGCTATGCCGACATGACTGTCGGCCTGCTCACCGGCACACACCAGCCAGGTGCCGGCGCGTCACGCGGCCTGACTGCGCCGCCTGCCGGGGCGCCCGGCCTACCAATCGTTTGATTGTGTAGGCTAGACTCGAGGTCTGCCGGCTCATCCCGAACAGAAGACCGCACGCGTGAGCACCCTTGACTCAGTGCGGCGCGAGGCCACGCGGTCGCTCTTCCGGGCCAAGAACGGCATCCGCTACATCACCGGCGTGGGAGGGCCAAAGGTCGGACAGACGCCCAGCGATGTCGTCTGGAGGCGTGGCAAGGCACGCCTGCTGCACTACCGCGGCAAGGGGCGTTCCCGAAGGCAACCGCTCGTGATCGTCTTCAGCATCGTCAGCAGGGCATACATCCTCGACCTGCGACCCGGGCGCAGCTTCGTGGAGCAACTGCTCCAGCGCGGGCTCGACGTTTTCCTGCTCGACTGGGGGGAGGCGGACGCCGTCGACTCCACGAACACGCTCGAGACCTATACGCAGAACTATCTCCCGCGCGCGTTGGACGCGGCGCGAGAGCATGCGGGCCGCGACGGCGTTGACGTGCTGGGCTACTGCTTCGGTGGAACGCTCTCCGTGCTGGGCGTCGCAGGGCAGCCGCATTCCCCGGTCCGCCACCTGGCCGTCATGGCCACGCCGATCGACTTCAAGCGCTTGGAGGGCGTCGTCCGCGCACTCGACCGCGGAAGCCTCCACGTCGACGACCTGGTCGACCACACTGGGAACGTCCCCGCCGAGGCCGTCTACCGCGCATTCGCCAGCCTCCGGCCGACCGCCGACGTCTTCAAGTACGCCGACATCTGGGAGCGGCTCTGGAGCGACGAGTTCATGGACAACTACCAGTCCATGGGTCAGTGGCTGCGTGACCAGGTGCCTTTCCCCGGCGAGACGGCGCGACAGGTGACCGATCTGCTGCTCCGCCGCAACCTCCTGGCCTCAGGCACCGTCCCGCTCGGAGGTCGCCCGGTCCGGCTGGCCGACATCCGCTGCCCGGTCCTGAACGTCATAGCCGCGAACGACCACATGGTTCCACCGGTCGCTTCCGAGGTGCTGAACAACCTCGTCGGCTCTGACGACGTCACCGAGCTCCGGGTACCGGCCGGCCACGTCGGCCTGGTGACAGGACGATCGGCCGTCCAAACGACCATCCCCGGAATAGTCGATTGGCTGCAGGAGAGGAACGCATGAACGAGCTGACACGCATCGGACCGGGCGACGCCGCCTTGGTCACGACATTCCTGGAGACGATGCCGGAGGGCGATCGCACCTTCTTCAAGGAGCCGATTGACATCGACACCGTGGACCGCTGGTGCCGCGAGAGCCACAACCCGCGCTGGTTGCTGATCGAGGACGGCAAGCCCGCCGCGATGTTGTCGATCATCCCCGGAGCGGCCTGGAGCGCTCACGTCGGCGAGCTGAGGCTTGTCGTTTCCCCCGAGTTCCGCCGCCGGGGGATCGGGAGGCGGCTCGCTCGCTTCGGTCTGACCGAAGCAGTCCGGCTGGGACTCGAGAAGATCGTGGTCGAGGTCGTCGCAGACAAAGAGGGCGACATCGAGATGTTCACCTCGATCGGCTTTCGGCCCGAGGCACTGCTCGCCGACCACATCCGCGACCGAGGCGGCGAGGTGCATGACCTCGTCGTCCTATGTCACGAGGTGGGCGACGTGGCGGCGTCGATGGACGTGCTCGGCCTCGACCGAGCGGTGGGATTGGGAGCTGACGAGTGACCCGTCCCGATCGGAACACGCCGTCACGGGTGCACTGGCGCTCGTCGGGCAGGGGCCCGGCCGTGATCCTCTTGAGCGGCTGGAGCGCCTCCGGGCTCGCGTGGCCACGGAGCTGGATCCGCGACCTGCAACGCTCGTTCCGTGTGATCAGGATCGACAACCGCGGCAGCGGCTGGTCGCGCTACGCCGAGCTGCCCTTCACGATGGCGGATCTGGCGGGCGACGTCGTGGACGTGATGGACGACGCCCAGGTCCCGTCCGCGACCCTGTTCGGACTGTCGATGGGCGGCATGATCGCCCAGGAGATCGCGATGACGGCACGCGAGCGGGTCACCGGACTTGTGCTCGCGGCGACGGCCCCGCCAACGCCCGGGTTCAAACCCCGTACCGGCAGCGCGCTCGCGGTCGCGCTGGTGCGGCCGCCGCTCTATCGCGAGCCGCTCGACCAGTACTTCCGGAAGCTGTGGACAATGGCGACCGCCGAGGGCTTCGCCGAGCGTCGCCCGGATGTGATCGAGGAGCTCGTCCAACAGATCCTCGAGCGGCCCACCCCGCGGTCGCTGCTGATGCACCAGCTGCGCGCGGTGATCGGCTGGGGCCATGCGAGCCGCCTGGCACGCATCACGGTCCCGACCGTGGTCGTGCACGGCACGGAGGACTCCTTCATGGACATCCGGGCAGGCCGGCGGCTGGCCGAGCTCGTACCAGGCGCACGGTTCGTAGAGCTTGAGGGAGTGGGCCACCTGGTCGCCCACGAGGCTCCCGAGATCGCGACGCAGCTGATACGAGAGGTGTCCGAACCCGCAGCCGCAGCAGTCAGTTCAGCCTGACGAGCGCTGTGCCGCCCCGGGGCATCACCAACTTCCGCGACCTCGGTGGAATGAGGGCGAGCGGTGGGACGACGAGACCGGGCATGCTCATGCGGTCCGGGGCGCCGCTGGCGCTCGGGGGCGAGGCCGTGAAGGCGCTTGGAGCGCTCGGGTTTCGGACTGCACTCGACCTGCGCGAGCCGATCGAGCACCGGCAAGACCCGGTCGAGCTGACGCCACTCTGACTCGAGCTTCATTCGGTACCGATACTCGGCGGCGAGGTCGACGTGCGCACACCGCGCGGGCTGGCGGAGCTGTACGGCGACATCGTCGATACCTGCGGGCCGCGCCTCGCCGAGGCCGCTAGGGTCGTGTGCCGGCCAGCGGCGCTGCCGGCGCTGGTCTTCTGCAGCGCCGGAAAGGACCGGACCGGGATCCTCTGCGCGGTGGTCCTTTCCGCCGTTGGGGTCGCGACCGACGAGATCGCCCGCGATTTCGCCCGCAGCGCGGATGCCGTCTCCGGCCGCTTTCGAGCGGAGGTGGAGGCGCGAGCAGTGCGTGCCGGCATCACCGAGCAGGCGCTTGCCGTCGGGCTTGGGGCGCCCCCTGATCTCGTTCACGAACTTCTCGCGCACCTGGATTCGCGTGGTGGTGCCGCCGCCTACCTGGCGGAGCACGGCCTCACCCGGGCCGAGTTGGAGGACCTGCGCTCTGCACTCGTGGAGCCGAGTTGACACGTCCGCTCCATTGCTGTTGACTACCAAGCGGCCGTTTGAATACGGAGGATGGCGCGGAGCCGGCCGCTCTGCTCGGAGGAGGAGCTAGTGACGACCGAAGTCCATGCAAGCGACGGGGCGTACTCGCTCGGCATCGACGTGGGAGGAACGCATACCGACCTGATGCTCGCGAGTCCCGTGGGCCTGGTGCGCAGCAAGGCCTTCACCACGCACGGCAACTACAGCGAGGGCATCTTCAACGCGCTCGACGTGGCGTCGGAGCAGCTCGGCGTGACGACCTCGGACATCCTTCCCAAGTGCCGTGCGTTCGTGAACGGGTCGACGATCGTCACGAACGTGATCACCGAGCTGCGGGGCGCCAACGTCGGCGTTCTCATCACACATGGCTTCAAGGACACGTTCCGCCTCGCCGGCGGCGCGCGGCGCGCCGACTACGACGATCACGTCCAGGTCCCACCGCCCGACGTGGTGCAGCGGGACTGCATCGAGGAGATCGCCGAGCGCGTTACCAGCGACGGTGACATCGTCGTGCCGCTCGACGACGACGAGGCCCGCCAGGCGGTACGCCGCCTGCGCGAGAAGGGCGTCGAGGCGATAGCCGTCTGCTTCCTGTGGTCGTTCAAGGAGCCGGCGCACGAGCGTCGCTGCGGCGAGATCATCAGCGAGGAGTTCCCCGAGGCGTTCGTGACGTTGTCCTCGGACGTCCATCCGGTGATCCGCGAGTTTCCCCGTTTTATGACGGCTGTCTTCAACTGCATGTCGAACCGGGCGACGACGCGCTACGTCGAGCAGCTTCAGGAGCGTCTATCGGGCTCCGGGTTCGATGGGGCGCTCACCTTCTTCCAGGGCATCGGCGGCTCGGTCGGCGTGGACGTGGTGCAGTCCGAGCCGATCACGCTGATGCAGTCGGGGCCGGCCGGCGGGGTGATGGGGGCGCGCTACATGGCCGAGCAGCTCGGATTAAAGAACATCCTGATAGGCGACATGGGCGGCACCAGCTTCGACACCGCCGTCCTGCCGGGACTCGAGGTGGCGGTCGCCAAGCAGGCGAGCTTCGGGCCCTTCCACACCGGTGTGAACATCCTCGACGTCGTCTCGGTCGGCGCCGGGGGCGGCAGCATCGCCTGGCTGGACTCGCGCGGGGTCCCGCAGGTGGGCCCGCACAGCGCCGGGTCCGAGCCCGGCCCGGCGTGTTACGGCCGCGGCGGGACCGAGCCGACGGTCACGGACGCGAACGTGGTCCTCGGACTGATCGACCCCGACAACTATCTGAAGGGCCGCCACCACCTCGACGTCGAGGCCGCGCGCGAGGTGGTGCAGCAGCGGATCGGTGCGCCGCTCGACTGGACGGTGGAGCACGGCGCGGCCGCCATCTACGACTTGGCCGTGATCGAGATGGCGAACGCGCTGAGGGTTGTCAGCATCGAGCGCGGGCACGACCCGCGCGAGTTCACGTTCTTCTCCTACGGCGGGGGCCTCGGGCTCTTCGCGGCCGAGATCTGCCGCCGCCTCGGCTGCCCGAACATCGTGATCCCGGACAACGCCTCGGCCTTCTCGGCCTACGGGGTGCTGATCGCCGATTACGTCCGGCAGTACGACCGCACCGTGAACTGGGTTCTGAGCGACCGGGCCCGGGTGGGCGAGATCAACGCGATCGCCTCCGAGATCATCGCGCAAGCGGTGTCCGACGCCGCCAGCGAGGGGATCGCCGAAGAGGACCTCGTGATCGACCGCAGCGGCGACTTCCGCTTCCTCGGCCAGGTGTACGAGGTGCCGGTGCCTCTCCCCGACCGCGAGCTCACCGAGGGCGATGCGGCGCAGCTCGAGGAGGACTTCCCGCAGATATACGAGCGCAGCTACGGTCAGGGAACGGCGTGGGTCGGGTCGCCCGTCGTGCTCCTCAACCTCTCTATCAAGGTGACCAACATGCGAGCTAAGCCGGCGGGCCGTGAGCAGGAGCCGCACGACAGCCACCCGGAGCCCGAGGCCGTCGCCCACCGCGACGTCTTCCTGCCGATCGAGCGTCGCCAGGAGTCGCTTCCGGTCTTCCCGGAGAGCGAGCTGCCGCCGGGCGCGAGCGTCGATGGGCCGTGCATCATCGATGTCGGAGACACCACGCTCTACATCCCGGAGAACGCGGCCGCCACGCGGGACCAGCACTTCAACTTCGCATTGACCGTCTGATCGGGAAGGACCGAACGCGATGAGCACTCACGCCGCCACCGAATACGACCTGATCGATATCGAGGTCCATCAGAAGTCGATCCGGAACATCGCCAATGAAATGGCGATCACACTGATGCGCACCTCGGGTTCGCCGGTGGTCACCGATGCGAAGGACTTCAGCACCTGCATCCTCGACTCGAACGTCGAGCAGCTTGCGTTCTCGGGCTTCGTGACCTTCCACATCTCGACGGCCGTGCTCGGCGCCCAGGCGGTGATCGACCGCTACGACACGGACGATATCCGCCCAGGGGACGCGTTCATGTGCAACGACCCGCACACATCCGGGGCCATCCACCAGGGTGACGTGGGGATCGTCATGCCATTCTTCTTTGAAGGGGACCTGGTGGCGTGGGGTTACGTGAACGAGCACGTGCTCGACATCGGCGGCTCGGCGGTGTCCGGGTTCGCCCTCGGCGCATACGACTCCTTCTCGGAGACGCTCGCCTTCCCGGCCACCCGCGTGGTGCGCGGGGGTCGGATCGACCCGGTCTGGGAGCAGTTCATCGCGACCAACGTGCGGCTCGCAGGCACCGTGCTGAACGACATCCGCAGCATGATTGCGGCGAACAACGCGGGCCAGCGCCGCCTCGACGTGACGCTGCAGGACATCGGCGTCGAGCGCTTCAACGCACTCAACGATGAGTCGAAGCGACTATCCGAGCAGGCCGTGCGGACGCGCATCGGCGCGCTCGCCGACGGCACTTACGACAGCGAGGACTGGGTGGAGTTCGATGCGCGCGGCGCACAGGAGCTGCACGAGGTGCGCACTCGTCTGATCGTGGACGGCGACGAGATGACGATCCAGTTCCGCGGCGGTCCCCAGACGGACTCCTTCATCAACGGGGCGGCGCCGGCGATGATCGGCCAGTCCTGGACGACGCTGCTCGCGCAGCTCTTCTACGACATCCCTGTGAATGCGGGCATCTGGCGTCCGGTGCGATTCGACCTCGGGCCCGAAGGCACGATAGTCAACTCGAGCTCCCCGGCACCGGTCTCGATGTCGCACATCCAGACCGGCATGCGAGTGAACAAGATGCTCAATGACGTGCTCTCGCAGGCATGCAGCCTGAGCGACGATCCCGGCGTCGCGGCCCGGGTTGAGGGCCAGCCGGCGCAGAACCAGACCTACTTCACGGCGTTTGGCATCGACCGGCGCAGCGGTCAGGCGACCGTCGCCTTCCCGATGTCGGTCGGAATGGCAGCCGGCGGTCCGGCGCAGACGGTCAGCGATGGGCTCGAGGTTTACGCCGCGACATGCATGAACGGCTGCGACATGCCCGACGTGGAGATCGAGGAGACGAGCCAGCCCGGCATGATCCTCTGGCGCCGGGTGGCGCCGGACACGGGCGGCGCAGGCTTCCATCGCGGCGGCCAGGGAGTCTCGACCTGTCTGGCGATCCTGCACTCCGACCGGATGACTGGCGGCGCGTACACGAACACAACCTATGTGCCGCCGCGCGGAGTCGCCGGTGGCTACCCCGGCGCGGCCGGCAAGGCGGAGATCCTGCGTGAGACGAACATCCTCGAGCTGTTCGAGCGCGGCGAGCACCCAACGGAGGAGTCGCTGAAGGGCCGTCCCGAGGGCGGGCCTGCCCAGACGGCGTCGTTGATCTTCCACCGCGGTGACGTCTACACGGTGATCCACGGCGGCGGCGGCGGTGTTGGCGATCCCCTGCTGCGCGACGCCGAGCTGGTGAGCAAGGACGTCCGCGACGGATTCGTGAACCCAGGCGCGGGGCGCGACATCTACGGGGTCGTCCTTGACGGGGACGGCAACGTCGACGCCGATGGGACCGAGAAGCGGCGGGCCGCGATCCGCGAGGCGAGGATCGGTAGGGCGCCCAAGCGCAGCGTCAAGGCCGACGCCTCGCCGTTCGCGCCGCTGCGGGTAGACGGCGAGCGCTGGGCCTGCGGTCTCTGCGGAGAAGATCTCGGCGCGAGCGACGAGAACTGGCGCGAGACGGCGGTCACCTCGGAGCGTGAGATCTCCGAGCGCTTCGGGGAGCTGCACCTGAACGTGCGTCGCCGGGAGCAGCTCGAGCCGGTGGTCATCCGCGAGAACTTCTGCCCGGGCTGCGCGTCCTCGCTCGCGGTCGACATCACGCTCGAGGGGCACGACCTCGTGCCCGCGCCCAGGCCGGGCGTCGTGGCGTGGTATGCAGAGGAAGGGCAGCCGGCCTAGGCTGAACAGACTCCGAGATTTGCCGACAGGTGCGGCTGATCTCGGCTCCATCTTTCGGGCAGCGTAGACGAGGTCGGCGGGGCAGTGCCCGGCGGTGATGCGGCCGGTGTGGGCGTGCTCGTGGTTGTAGTAGTCGGGGTAGGCGTTCAGCTCGCGCTGGAGGCCGCGGTAGCGGACCTGCAGGAAGCGGGCGAAGGCGGGGCGCCAGCACTCCTCGAGGATGGTGCGGTGCAGCCGCTCGACGTGCCCGTTGGTCTGGGGGCGGCCGGACTTGATGCGGCTGTGGCGTGCGCCGAGCGCCTGCAGGGCGGCGGGGAAGTGGGGCAGGTTGAACTCGTTGCCGTTATCCGAGAGCACGCGCTCGAGCCGCCAGCCCGCCGCCCGCAGCTCCGTGGCGACGCGGCGGGCGAAGCGCGTGGCCTGGGCTTGGGAGGCTCCGCCTGCGTGGCAGCGCACGAGCTCGGCCCAGCCGTAGGAGCTGTAAGTGTCGATCGCGGTCAGCTGCCAGACCGTTCCCTTGGTGCCGTGCAGGCGGCCGACGAAGAACGAGTCGATCCCGACCAGCTCGCCGGGCCTGGTGGTCTCGATGCGTGGCTCGGGTGCGGGCTCGCGGGGCGGCTGGTAGGGAGCGCGATAGCCGGCGATCAGGGCCAGCCTCAGCCGCCGGGTGTTGAGCCCGTGCCGGCGCAGCACCCGCCAGACGCCATTGGGCGAGGCCTGCAGCCCGGTCTGCCGGCAGAGCTGAGCAGCGAGCCGCCTGGGACCGAGGCCCGGATGACCGAGCGCGAAGGCCACGATGCGTTCCTCCACGACCTGTGGAACTGGTTCGGCATGTGGGGGCGCCGGCGCTCTCTCGGCCTCAGCATCTCCAGCCCCGAGCGCTCGACCTGGCGCTTCCAGCGGTAATAGGTCGACCGGTGCACGCCGAAGGTGCGGCAAGCGTGGCTCACCGTGGTGCGGCCTGCCAGGTCGAAGAGCTGCAGGCGGTAGCCGCACAGCACGTCATCCTGCGTCATGCGACCCCCTCCGTTGTGAGCACAAGGAGCCTGAGTCGCAAAGCGGACGGCCCCGCCCGATCGGGCGGGGCCGCCGCACTTCAACGCCCTATCAATCCCGCGAGAGGTGTCGCGAGAACTTGGAGTCAGTCCAGCCTAAGCTCGCCTACGGCGACGGAGGCTGAGCGTGCGAGAGGTACGCGGCCTCGATCTCCTCCAGGCGCTCGAGCGCCTCTGACGCCGAGACGGCCATTTCGATGCGCCCGCCGCGCATCACGTAGGTGCGATCGGCGTAGCGCAGCACCTTGCGGGCGTGCTGCTCGACGACGAGGATCCCCGTCCCGCGCTCGTCCGCCGCGGAGCGGACGGCCTGGAGCAGGCGTTCGACCACCATCGGCGCGAGGCCGAGTGAGAGCTCGTCGACGAGGAGTACCCTGGGCTGGCGCGCCAGCGCCCGCGCCAGCGTGAGCATCTGCTGCTCTCCGCCCGAGAGCAGCCCGCCGCGGGTTCCCATCACGCGCTCGAGCTCGGGGAAGAGTTCGATCGCGTCCGCCGGCGCGATGCCGGCCACGCGCAGGTTGTCGCGAGCGCTCAGGCCCTTGAACACCGAGCGCTCCTCGGTCACGAAGGAAAGCCCGTTGCTCGCCCGCTTATGCAGGGGCGCCTTGGTCGCCTCGCCGTTTAGCCGCACCTCCCCGGCCATCGGCGTGAGCTCACCTGCCGCGGCGAGCAGGGTCGTGGTCTTCCCGGCGCCGTTCGCCCCGAGAAGCGAGACCATCTCGCCAGCCGCCACGGAGATGTCCAGCTCGTGGATCACCGGCTGTCCGGCGTAGCCGGCCGACAGGCCGCCCGTCCCGAGTACCGCGCTCACGGCGACTCCCCGAGCTGATCGGCTGGACTCCTGGCCTCCTCGGCCGCCGCCATGACCGCCTCGTCGTCGACTCCGAGGTATGCGCCGATCACGACCGGGTCGTTGCGCACGACATCGGGGGTGCCCTCGCTGATCTGCCGACCGAAGTCGAGGACGACGATGTGATCGCACACCGCCATCACGAAGCTCATGTCGTGCTCCACGAGCAGGATCGCGATCCCCCAGTCCGACGCCAGCCGACGGACCAGGTGGGCGAGCTCGGCTGTCTCGTGGTCCCCCAGGCCGGCGGCGGGCTCGTCGAGCAGCAGGACTTTCGGGTGTCCGGCGACCGCGCGAGCGATCGCTAAGAGGCGACGCTTGCCGTAAGGCAGATCCTGCACCTGGCGGTCCAGGTCGCCCTGGAGGTCGAACTCCTTGATCGCGCTGATCACCTCGCCCGGGAGCGGCGGGGTCTTCGGCCAGACGATGTCGCGCAGGTAGGAGCCGAAGTCGCGCGGGTCCGATGCAACACGCAAGTTGTCGAGCACGGTCGCGTCTTCGAAGAGCTCGAGCGACTGGAACGACCTCGCGACGCCGGCCCTGGCGCGGCGCACGACCGACCAGTCCGTGACCGGCTCGCCGTCCAGACTGAGCGTGCCGCTGCTCATGGGGGTGAACCCCGTGACCGCGTCGATGAACGAGGTCTTGCCGGCGCCGTTGGGCCCGATGAGGCCGGTGATGTGCCCGGGCCGGATCGAGATTGACACGTCGTCCACGGCTGTGGTCCCGCCGTACTTCACTGTGACGTCCCGCGCCTCGAGCTGTGTCGGCGCGACGCGAACCGGGCCGGCTTCCGGGAGTGGCACGGGTTCCTCCGGCCCAGGTCGCAGACGCGCCAGCCGGCCTCCAAGCTTGCCTGTCAGCCAGCGCCACTGCTCGATCTGGGCTTTCGCCATGCCGTCGGGGTACAGGAGAACGAGGGCCAGGATGCTGAGGCCACCGATCAGTCCGATGTACTTGCCCACGTCCTCCGACAGCGAGTCGAGTATCTGCTCACCGAACGCGCCCGCCGCGAGTGTTGCCCCGAGGACGGGACCGAGCAGGTAACCGAGCCCGCCGATCAGCGTCAGACCGACGAAGTAGATCGACGTCAGGTTCGTGAAGGTCGTGTAGTTGATCGTCGGCAGGCGGAATGCGAGCAGGATGCCCCCCACCGCCGCTATCGCGGCCGCCAGCGCGAATGCGTACAGCTTCGCCGAGGGGACGCTGATCCCGAGCGCCGCGGCTGCGCGCTCGTTCGTACGCACTGCGGTCAGCCGCCGGCCGCTGCGACCGCGACGGACGTTCGCGACGGCGAGCGCGCAGAGGACGAACAGCGCGAGCACGACAAGCCCGTAGCGCGTCGGATGGGAGATGGCGCTCACGTCCCAGCCGAACAGCGAGGCATCGCCGACCTGAGTTCCCGACACCTTCCCGGTGTAGTCCGGGTTCTGGAACACCATGAGCTCGATGGCCGTGCCGAGACCGAGCGTCACGATCGCCAGGTTGATGCCGCGCGTGCGAACCGCCGGCAAGGCGAACAGCACGCCGAGCGGCACAGCCGCCAGGGCGCCGATCGGCAGCGCGAGCCAGAACGCCACGCCTTCGGCGGCCGCAAGCCGACCGGCGACCCAGGCGCCGAAGCCCGCGATCGCGTACTGGGCGAGCGAGAGCTGGCCGGCGTAGCCGGTCAGGACGACGATCGAGAGCAGGATGATCGCGATCGCGAAGGTGATCACGAGCGAGTCGACCCACTCGACCGGCAAAGTCGCGAGCAGGAAGGCAGCGAGCGCGACGCCGACAGCGACCCCGGGCCAGCTGATCCGGCCCGAGCCGACCGAAGGCAGCCGCTGCAGGAAGACGTCGCGCAGCGGCAGTGCCTGGCCCCGGATCGCCAGCCAGGCGACGATGACGATAAAGGGCACCGAGTCCCCGAAGCCGGGCTGATCGACGTAGCGATTGAGCTCCGTCTGCGCGATGCCGATCACAAGGCCGGCCGCAAAGGCGATGGGGAACGACCGGAACGACGCGACCAGCGCGGCGGCGGTTGCCGCCAGGATGATGCCGGTCATGACGGTCACCTGAAGCGTCACGATCGGGGCGATGAGAATCGCCGCCAGTCCGGCCAGCCCGGAGCCGAGCGCCCAGTTGGCGGTGGCGATCCGGTCGGGCGACCAGCCGAGCGAGGCGGCCGCCCGCTCGTTCTCCGCGGCAGCGGACGTCGCCAGCCCGAAGCGCGTGTAGCGGTAGAGGGCCCACAGGCCGAGTGTCAGCACCGCCGCGATGACGAGCAGGATCACGCGGTCCGCGGAGATGACTATCTCCCCGCTGATCGTCCATACGTCGGTCGGGAGCTCGCTCGGGACGAACTTCGGCGTGGTGCCGTAGCGGAGCACCGCTATCGCCTGAAGCGTGCTCAGCAGGCCGAGCGTGGCGATCACGCGCACGAGCGGTGAGACCCGCCGCAGTGGCCGCATGATCACGAGGTGGGCGAGCGCGCCGAGGGCCGCCGACACGGCGACCCCGACGACGACCGCGGGCCAGAACCCCCAGCCCTGCTCGAACTGCAGCTCCCACCACGTGAAGGCGCCCACCATCCCCATCGCGCCGAGCGCGAAGTTGAGCACGCCCGAACCGCGGTAGATGACGATGAGCCCCTGCGAGGCCAGCGAGTACAGGGCCCCGATGCCGAAGCCCAGGAGCGCGAACCGAATTACCTCTTCCATGCTGTCCGTGGGTCAGTGCAGGCACGCACCCCGGCTCCGGGAGCGGGGGGTCCCGAGGCCGGGGTGCGCACCGGATTCATCGGCCGACCTACTGCTCCCCGGTCCCGCAGGCGGCCGGCTCGGCGTCGGGTGCAGCGAGCTCCCCGTTGCCGAGCGCGAGCTCGGTCGCATCCTGGAACTCGGTCGTTTCCGCGACCAGCTTGCCGCCCTCGATCTTGCTGAAGACGACGCCGCAGCTGAACAGGCGGTCGAAGCCCGCCGGACCGCCCAGATCGCCCCACGGCTTCGTGAGATCGAGCACGGGGACCTGGCCCTCCAGGTCGACGTTCGTGGTCTTCGACGCGGCGTCGAGGAATGTCTCGTTGTCGATCTCCCCCTTCATGCCCTCGACCACCTTGGCGAAGCCGTTGTACGCGGCCCAGGTCCCGAGCCCGCCGAGGCTGTTGTAGTCCTCCTCGTCAGGAGCGCCGGCCTGCTCGAGCGCGTCGCGGTAGTCCGTCCAGGGATCGGCTGAGAGGTCGGGGTAGACGCCGGCGACGATGCTGCCCTCGGCGACCTGCTCGAAGCCCTGGATGGCGACCTCATTCAGGTTCCCCTGCGGGCCGTACATCCTCGCCTCCGTGCCCGACTGCTGCCAGGCCGGCATCCAGGCCTTGAACAGTGTCTCGCCGAAGATGGTGATGACGCAGTCGGCGTCGTCGCCGGTCGCCTCGGCAACCTGGGGGCTGTAGTCCTCGGCCTTCGTGGGCAGGCTGATGAACTTGTTGACCTTGGTGCCGTACGCCTTCGCGGCGTTCTCGATGAACGGCTGGAAGACGGCCTCCGCGCCCTGGACGATGACCGCGTTCATGTTCGTGCACCCGTCCTCGACCGCACGGCCCACCGCCCCGGCCGAATACAGCGGGCTGCCGAAGGGGAAGGAGTTTTCGGAGGTGAACTCCGAGGCGGACTGCGGGCAGCAGACGCCGAACCAGGCCACGTCGCTCTTCGCCAGAACGGGGACGGCATTGTCGCCGAAGAACGTGAACGAACCGACGGCTGCTACGGCGCCGTCCTGGACTGCCTGACGCGCGCACGAGCCGGCCTGCGCGGGGTCGCCGCGGTCGTCGCAGACCGTCACCTCGAGCGGGCGCCCCGCGATGCCGCCCTTGCTGTTGATCCATTCCTCGAACGCGTTCGCCGTGATCTCGATGTTCGGGAACGTCGGCACGTCTTGCGCCTCGATCGACGTGATCGTGAGTGTCTTGATCGGCGGGCCTTTCGGCTGCTCCGCGGCCGGCGTCCCACTCTCCGCCCCTTCGCCGTCGTCATCGTCGTCTCCGCAAGAGGCCAGGACGAAGATCATGGCTAGAGCCGTCAACACGATGGGCAGCACTCGCCGCCATTCACTGGGGACGTGCACGTTTCGCTCCTCCTCGCACAGGGATGAGCGCCGACCGTACCGCCTAAGTCTGGCCTTGTCAACCGTCCGTTTGGTAAAACTTCGACCGTTCGTTTGGTTGGCCGACGTGGCTGTGGGACCGTGCAATGACGAGCGGCCGCTTATTCGCGGGAGCGCGACCGCTCGGCCCACTCGCGCACGTTGCGGTGCACGTCGGACGTGCCGAACAGCACGGCGTCGGCCGTGCGCTCGAGCGCGAGCGCCGCGTCCATGCTCGTGCCGTCGGCCGCGACCTCGCTGGCGAGTTTGGCGACTCGCACGGCGACGCTCGGCTTCGCGGCGATCGCGCGCGCCAGGGAGAGGGCGCGCTCGAGCGCCCCACCCGAGGCGACTACTTCGTTGACGAGGCCGATCCGCGCCGCCTCCGCCGCGTCGATACGCTCGCTCGTCAGGATCATCTGACGTGCCCTGCGAATGGGGATGCCGCGCGTGAGCCTCACGATCCCGCCCCAGCCCGGGATCAGCCCCAGGTCGACCTCGCCGAAACCGAACCGTGACCCTTCGCCGGCGATAATGAAGTCGCACGCCAGCGCGACCTCGAGCCCGCCGGCGAGGCAGTAGCCCTCCACCGCGGCGATGATCGGCTTCTCGCCACTCTCCAGCGGGCGCAATATGTCGTAGCCCCGCCGCGTGTAGTCGTAGCCCCGCTCGGCGTCGATGGCGTCGAACGTGGTGATGTCGCCGCCGGAGCAGAACGCACGCTCGGATCCCGTGATCACGCCGATCCGCACCTCGGGCGCTCCCGCGAACCAGCGCAGGGCGGCCTCGAACGCCTCGATCTGCTCGGCGTCGAAGGCGTTGAGCTTCTCGGGCCGGTTGAGCGTCAGAAGCGCCACGCCGTCGGCCGCGCTGATGCGCACTCGGCCGTTCTTGACCAGCGCGTCCGGCGACGTGATGTCTGTCGACCCGCTCAACTCGTGCTCCCGGCGGGCTGCTCGGCGGGCCAGGGCAGGGCTTGCGGCGGCAGCTTGTCGCGCATCACTCGGCCGTTGGCATTGCGAGGAAGCTCGTCGATGAAGGCGAGCGAGCGGGGCACCTTGTACGGCGCGAGCTGAGCGCGGCAGTACTCCAGGATCTCCTCCTCGGTGGGCTCGTATCCCGGTTCTGCCACCACCACCGCGTGCACGTCCTCGCCGACCTTCGGGTTCGGCCGCGGCACGACGACAGCCTCTGCAACGGCGGGGTGTGAAAGCAAGACGCCCTCTACCTCGGCGCCCGAGATGTTGAGACCGCCGCGGCGGATCATGTGCTTGCGGCGGCCCACGAAGAACACGAAGCCGTCCTCGTCCCGCAACACCAGGTCGCCGGTATGCAGCCAGCCGCCCTCCAGCGCGGCCGCGGTCGCGCTGTCATCCGAGGCGTAGCGCGACATCACGCTCGGCGCGCGGAACAGGATCTCGCCAGGCTCGCCGGGAGGCACGGGCTCCCCGTCCTCCGACACGATGCGGTACTCCACCCACCCGTTGTAGCCGCGGCGGCCGATCGGAAGACCGTACGGACCGACTCGTCGAACGGCCTCGAAGTGGTCCCCGGGGTCGACCATCAGGCCGCAGGGGCCGCCCTCGCTCAGCCCGTAGAGCGACACGACCTCGATGCCGCGCTCCTCCGCGAAGACGCGGTGGACCATGTCGTGGAATTCGCGGGGCATCACCTGCCCGCCGTAGCAGAGTCGCTCGACCGTTCCACCGTCGAGCGCGGCTAGCAGTTCGTGCCGCGCCTTGCGGAAGACGATCGCGAGCATGGTCGTGAGCGCAAACCAGCACGTCGTCCGGTACCGCGCCAAGCGCTCCACGCTCTCGTCCACCATCGGTGTCGGCTCGACGACGTAGGTCGCCTGTGCGAGCAGGCACGGCAGCAGCGCCGTGTGGCAGCCCGTGCTCGTGTAGAAGGGCGCGAAGCACTGGAAGACGCTGTCGTGGTCCAGCCCCCACACCTCCCGGGCCTCGTTCCCGGCGGCCACGGCGGCGCCGTGCGTCAGGACTACGGCCTTCGGCATGCCGGTAGTGCCTGACGTGAAGACCCAATCGGCGTCATCGTCCTCATCCACGGCTTCCACCGCGGCGTCCGGGGGGGCGCTCTCGAGCAGACGTCCGAGCGGCTCTCCGAGCGTCGGTTCCGCGGCGGCCTCGATCAGCGCGGGACTCCGGCTGCCCTCGACCACGCGCTCGACAAGCGGGGCGAACTCTGTGGCGAACACGATCGCGGCGGGCGCCGCGAACCCGATCACCTCTCGGAGCTCGCGCTCGACGAAGCGCGTGTTGACCGGCACGTTCACCGCCCCGAGTCGGTGTACGGCGTGGTAGCAGGTGTGCGCCTCGATCCCGCCGTCGGGGGCCACGAGAATGCAGACCCGGTCGCCGCGACCGATGCCGCGCTCTCGGAGCGCCACCGCGAGTCGGGTCGACCGTTCGGCGAGAGCGCCGTACGACAGCCGCTCCTCGCCAGCGCTGACCAGGCTGTTGCCGATGAGCGCGGTGCGGTCGGGCGCGTTACGGACCGCGGCTTCGAGCAAGGCTGGCACAGTCCGCTCCCCAATGTCGGCCGGAAGTGGGGGGAAAGCCGTGCGCGCCATCAGCTCTCGGCGTCCCACGCCGCAGTGAGATCGAACGCCGCCAGAACCAACACCCGATCGACCTTCCCGGTCGGCAGCCGCGGCAGCGGCTCCTCCTGCACCGCGATATAGCGCGGGAGCTTCCAGCGGACGAGCTGCTGAGCACACGATTCGCGCAGCCCCCCCGGTTCGAGCCGGGCACCGGCCCGCTGTACGACCACGGCCGCGACCTCCTCCGAGCGGAGCCGGTCCGGCACGCCGAACACCACGCACTCGGCGACGTCCCGATGCGCCGCAAGTGCGGCCTCGACCTCCTCGGCGCTCACGTTCTCCCCCGAGCGCTTGATCATCGACTTGTAGCGGCCCGCGAAGTAGGTACGACCGCTGTGGTCCATGATTGCGCGGTCGCCTGAGCGCACCCAGCCGTCCACGAGCGTGGAGCCCGTGGCCTCGTGGTCGTTCAGGTAGCCCAGCATGACCTGCGGGTGGCGCAGGCACAGCTCTCCGTGGTGGCCCGGGCCGAGCCGCTGGAAGGACTCCTTGTCGAAGATCCCGAGCTCCGCGCCGGGCCAGGCATAGCCGATGTAGCCCGGGCCGAGCTCGCCGGCGTAGCCCGGGTCGCTGCCCGCGCACACGAGCGTCTCCGTCATGCCCCAGATCGTCGCCATCTCGACGCCGAACCGCTCGCGGAACCCAGGGTGGTCGATGTGGGTCACGACGAAGCGCAACGAGGACTGACCGGCGGCCGGGTCGCCGGTGTCGGTCTCGAGCAACAGGTTCAGATGGGTGGCGAACAACACGGAGACTGTGACTCCGCTTGCCTCGACCTGGCTCCAGAAGGTCGACGGACGGAACCGCTCGACGAGCGCCACGGCGCCGCTGGTGACCATCGCGATGCCGAGCGCCGCGATGGCGCCGAGCGAGTGGGCGAGCGGCGTGGCGAGGAGGTAGGTGTCGTCGCCGGTAATTGCGTAGCGGTCCGCGTACCCGAGCCCGGAGGCATAGAACGACCCGGCCTTCAGCATCACGCCCTTCGGCTTGCCGGTGCTGCCGGACGTGTAGACCACGTGCGTGAGCGTCTGGTCGTCCTGGCCGTCGAGCGGCTTGTGCTCCAGGGGCTCGCCCGACAGCAGATCCTCGTAGCGCTCGACCTCCGCGGACGATTCCGCCGAGACCTCGCCCAGGACGACGATGCGCTCGATCGAGGCGACGTCCTCAGGATGCTCGAGGACGGCCGACGCGATCGGATCGGTGGCCACGAGGATCGCCGCCTCGGAGTTGCGGATCGGATGGATGAGCTCGACCAGCGGCATGCCTGGAACGAGCGGCACGCACACGGCGCCGACCTGGATGAGCGCCAGGTGGACGGCGACCGTCTCCGGTCGGTTCGTCATCCCCACGAGCACGCGAGTGCCGGGCCCGATCCCGGTCGCCGCGAGCCCCGCCGCGAGACGGCGTACCTCGAGGTCGAATTCGGCGTAGCTCCAGGCCCGGGCGTCGTGCCAGAGCCAGCGCCGGTCGGGCGTCTGCTCGACGCGCCACCGCCAGAGCTCGCGGTTCGTCATTGGTTGGGGCGGGAGCTCTGTGATGCGCTCGTCTACGCCCTGCCTCATGCTCGCTCACCTCCGTTCGGGTCAGGGTTCAGCACGACCTTCCCGGCGAGGGTGCGGTTCTCGATCGACAGATGCACCTCGGGCGCCCGCTCGAGCGGGAGGGTCTCGCACCGCGGCTTCAACGCACCCTCGCGCACGAGGTCGCAGAGCCGTAAGAGCGTCCGGGCGGGCTCACCGGGATCCTCCTCGCTGATGCGCGCGAGGATGAAGCCACAGACCGTTTGGGCGCGGGGCAGCAGGCGCCGGGCATCGAGCATCGCGGGCTGCTGGCTCGCAGACCCCGCGATCACGTAGCGGCCCCCGAAGGCCAGCGCCCGCAGCGAGGGCTCGAACATGGGACCGCCGACGCCGTCCACCACTACGTCGCAGCCGTGACCGTCGGTCGCTTCCATCAGCCGATCCAGGAGGGCGTCCGGATCGGCGCTGTCCAGGACCACATCGGCGCCGTGCTCGCGAGCGATCTCTCGCTTCTCCGCGCTCGACGCCGTGGCGACTACGCGCGCCCCGTCGTGTTTCGCCAGTTGGACCGCGAGTCCGCCGACGCCCCCCGCCGCCCCGTGCACTAGCACGGTCTCGTCTGAGCTCAACCGGCCGTAGCGATGGAGGGCGAAGTCGGCCGTCGTGCCCTGGAAGAAGACGGCGACGATCGCTGCCGCCGGCACATCTTCGGGAACGGGATAGACCCGGCCCGCCGGGGCGATCACCCTGCTGGCGTAGGCGCCGCCGGCCTCCACCCACGCAGCCACACGGGTGCCGGGGGCGATATCCGCGCCCTCGCCCGCGAGCGCGACCCGGCCTACCGCCTCGCAGCCGGGCGCCATCGAGAGCGGCTGGTCGCGGAGGTACTCGCCGCGGCGGATCATCACGTCGCCGAAGTTGACGCCTGCCGCCTCGACGTCCACGAGCATCTCGCCGCGGCCCGGGGGCTGGGTCGGCCGCTCCACGAGCTTGAGGACTTCGGGCCCCCCGAAGGCGTCGAGCTCGAAGGCGCGGGTCGGTCGGGCGAGTACGGTGTCGGGCGTCGCACTCACGCGTGAAACCTCACCCGCGCGCTCCCTTTGACCGTGCGGCCATGGGGCCCGTCGATCCAAACATCGAGCTCGGCTTCGTGACCCGCCTCTCCAGGGACTACACCCGTCACCACGCCGCCCGTGACGATCTCGTCCCCCGCGCAGTTGAAGCCGGTCATCGAGAACTCGATCATCCTGATGCGTGGTGTCGGCCCGGCCCAGGAGCGCAAGGCAGCCTCGAGTACGGTTTCGAGGAACGTGGTGTTCGCATAGACACCGGGTGCTCCCGACGCCCGGGCGGCGTCGGGATCAACGTGGATCGGCGCGAAGTCGTGGTTCGCGGCGGCCCCCATCACGAGTCGCTGCTGGGTGAGCGTGAGCCGGAACGGCGGCAGCTCGTCGCCAACCCTGGGCGGTGGAGGCAGCATGGCGGCTGGGCGTGGTCTCATCCTGCCTTTCCTTCCTGCTGGGCGTAGCGCAGGAGCGTCGCGGTCTCGGTGGCCACCACCTCGCCGCGCTGATTCGTGAAGCTCGTCTCGACCACCAGAAACGCGCCGCGGCCGACCCTCGTAGTCTTGGGGGTGACGCTTTTCAACACCGCAGTCGAGGAGATGCGGTCGCCAGGGTAGATCGGCGCCCCGTACTCCATCCGGATCGCCGTCGCGATCAGCGTGTCCCCCCGGCCGGGCACGGAAGCTGCGGGAAGGGGCGTGGTCATCAGCTCCGGCCCGATAGGCGGCTGGCCCGGTCGCCAGTAGCACGGGATGGCCCACGCCCGCGTCATCGAGATCGGGCTGACAACGGTCTCGTAGCCGTGCTCCCGTGCGACTTCTTCGTCGTAGTGAAGCGGGCAGTCCCATCCGAGGACCTCGAGCTGGCGCCGGATGTCGCCGGCCGAGACCGCGTCCGCCCCCTCGGTCGTTCCGATCGTCTCGCCTATCAGTGCCTGCGCGTCCTCCCAGGTTCCCGTCGCGAGGTTGGCGAGTGCGCTCATGCCACGGCTTTCTTGGCGCGGACCGGCGGCGGCTCGACCGGCCAGTGGACGTGCTTGACCTCGAAGAAGTCGAGGAAGCCCTCCTCTCCCCCCTCGCGGCCGGTGCCGCTCTCGCGCGGCCCGCCCCACGGTGCGTCCGGGCGCGGGCCGCCGCCGCCGTTGATCGCGACGGAGCCTGAACGGAGGCGCTGCGCGACCTCCATCGCCTTGTCGGTTGGGCCCCACACCGCCGCGTTCAGCCCGTAGCGGGAGTGGTTTGCGAGCGCGATCGCCTCGTCGAGTGTCTTGTACGGCATCACCACGCCGACCGGGCCGAACAGCTCGTTCTGGGCGATCTCCGAGTCGTTCGGCAGGCCCGCCAGGAGTGCCGGGTTCATGTAGAACCCGACCGGCTCCTCGGGGCGGCCGCCGCCCGCGACGATCTCGCCGCCCTGGTCGAGCGCGCGTGCCACGTATCCCTCGACCGACGCGCGCTGCTCGTAGCGGATCATCGGGCCGAGCACGGTGTCGCCCGCCCGCGGGTCGCCCACCTTCAGCGTGCCGATGAACCCGCCCGCGGAGTCAACGTAGGAGTCGTAGTCGGCCTCCGCGACGAACGTGCGCGTGGTGCAGCCGCACGCCTGGCCGCTCGCCGTGGTCATCCGCAGGATCGTCGGCCCCGCAAGCACGTCAATGTCGGCGCCGGGGAGCACGATCGTCGGCGACTTGCCGCCCAGCTCGAGCACCACCTTCTTCGTGGTCGGCGCGGCCTGAGCCATCACCGAGGCGCCCACGGCCACGGAGCCCGTGAAGCTGACCATGTCCACGTCGACGTGGGAGCTAAGGGCCACGCCGGCGTCCTTCGAGCCGATGATCAGGTTGGCCACGCCCGGCGGGTACCCGACCTCCTCCAGCAGCTGGAAAAAGCGCCAGGTGGTTAGCGGCGCCCGCTCGGAGGGCATCACGACGGTGCTGCAACCGGACGCGAGCACCCCGCCCAGCTTCCGGGAAAGCAGGAACAGCGGGAAGTTGTACGCGGTGATCGAGGCCACGACCCCGACCGGCTCATAGCGCAGCAGGCTGGCGCTCATGACCGGGTCGTCGTAGAGCGGCAGGCCGCGCTCGTAGCCGCCGATCGGCCCGCGCGCGGCCGTGTCGGCAAACCAGCGGAAGGTGTCTATCGCCGCTCCCACCTGACCGCTGCGGGCGAGTGGGTAGGGTGACCCGATCTCGGAGACGATCAGGTCCTCGAACTCCCCGCGCCGCTCGTCGAAGAGCTCGGTCAGGCGGTGGAGCAGGAGGCTGCGCTCGCGCGGCGACAGCGCGGGCCAGGACCCGTGGTCGGCTGCCCTCCGGGCCGCGGCGATCGCCTGCTCGACCTGGCCGCGGGATGCGAAGCGCAACTTAGCGAGCGAGTCCTCCGTGGCGGGGTTGAGGACGTCGGCCACCTGCTCGCCCTCACCCGCCACCCAGGAGCCGTCTATGAAGCAGCTGGCGGTGAGCTCCGCGCCGCTCCACGTATCCGTTCTCTCGATGGTTGACGTCGCCACTGCGATCTCCTCCTCAAAGGGCTGTGTAGCCGCCGTCTATCGGGATTACCGTCCCGGTGAGGTAACTCGAGCGGTCGCTCGCGAGGAACAGGGCGAGCTCCGCGACCTCCTCGGGGCGGCAGAAGCGACCCAGCGGGATCGCCTGGGTGAACGACGCGAGCCGCTCGTCGAGCACCTCCTGCGACTCGCCGGGCGCCGCAAAGAACTCGGCGAGCATCGGCGTCTCCGTCGCGCCCGGCAGCACCGCGTTCGCGCGGATGCCGTCGGCGCCGCCGATCGCCGCGATACAGCGCATGAACCCGACCACCCCGGCCTTGAGTGCGGAGTAGACGGGACTGTTGCGCGACGCGATGATTGCCGAGACGGACGCCGTGTAGATGATCGAGCCGCCGCGCCCCTGCTTGCCCATGAGCGCCAGGGCGGCCTTGGTCATGAAGACCGGCGAACGGAGGTTGAGGTTCTGCTGGAAGTCCCACACGTCGGCGTCGAAGTCGAACCCGCGTGGACCGGCCGCCCCCGCGTGGTTCCAGAGGACGTCTATTCGTCCGTGCTGGTCGCCGACCTTCCGCACGGCGTCCTCGATCTGGTCGAGGTCGGTCATGTCCACCGTGAGCGCGCTCGCGCTGCCCCTGCCCTTCGCGATCTCGTCCACCACCGAGGCGGCGGCGTCGCCGTCGATGTCGATCACCACCACGTGCGCACCCTCACGCGCGAACAGGAGCGAGGCCTCTTTGCCCATCCCTGAGCCGGCCGCCGTAATGACCGCCACGCGATCCGCGAGCTCACCGGCCATGTTCCCTCCTTCGCATCAGATCTCCTGGGCGTCGATGTAGCGGTCCAGCACGGTGATCCCGGCCTCGCGCAGGACGCGCCGCTTTCCCTCCGCCCCGCCGCCTGCCTCGTCGGCCGAGGCGCCGGCGTGCGAGTAGCGCTTTCCCGCGGGGGCTGCCGCGCCCGCGATGTACGCGTAGACGGGCTTCGCCACGTGGCCCTCGCGCACGAGATCGGCAAGCCGCTCCTCGTTGCTTGTACCCACCTCGCCGAATACGAGCAGCCGCTTTGTCTCCGGGTCCGCCTCAGCTAGCAGCGCAGCGGTGGGCACGTCGAGCCCGATCACGGCATCTCCGCCCACCCCCACGCACGTGCTCTGGCCGCGCCCGGACTGCGTAAGCTGGTGTGCGATCGTGGTCATCATCCCGCCGCTGCGGGAGATCAGCGCCACGTCGCCCGCTGCGTAGAACTCGGGGCGCAGCGCGCCGAGTAGGCTCTTCCCCGGCGAGATCACGCCCGGGCTGTTCGGCCCGATCAGGCTCACCCCGCGCTCGCGCGCCGCGTTCACGAGTTCGAGGGAGACGTCGAGCGGTACTCCGTCCACCATCAGCACGATCGGGTCCATCCCGGCGTCTATCGCCTCGAGCGCCGCGTCCCTGAGGAGCGCCGCGGGCACGAACAGGATCGAGGCCGTGGCGCCGGCTACCCTGGCCTCGGCGACCGTGTCGAACACGGGCACACCCTCGGCGGTGGTGCCGCCCTTTCCCGGCGTCACGCCCGCCACGATCTCGGCGCCGCCGGCCTTCATCATCGCCGCGGCCATGCGGCCGGTAGCCCCCGTCAGGCCCTGCACCACGATGCGCGTGTCGTTGTCCACAAGGAAAGCCATCTCAAGCGGCCGCCCCGCCAACGAGCGCAGCGGCGAGCAGCTCCGCGGCCTCCCACTCGTCCACCTCGCGCCCGACCACGGTGGCCGGGACACCCGTCTGCTCGGCCCACGCTTCGACAATCGCGCGGGCCTGCTCCTCCTCGTTGCCGGCGATCCGCACCACGGTGGGCCCGCGCCAGCGGGCGGCGTCGAAGCCGTCGATGAGCCCCGCGGCAGTAACCGACAGCGGCTGGTTCGCGATGCAGGAGGAGAAGAAAAAGCCGGCGATGTGAGGTTGGGAGGCGATCAGCTGCGCAGCGAACGCCACCTTCTCGCGTGACGGCGCCCCGCTCGTGTCGCAGTAGTTCGCGGGCCGAAGCCCGACCGCTTGGAGCGCGTCGAACACCACGAGCGACTCGCCTCCGCCCACCGAGTGGCTTCCCACGAGCCGGCCGGCGCCCACCGCCTCCGCCTCGTCCACGAGCTGCACGAAGCGGAACGAGCCGCGGTGGTCGCCTTCCTGGAACCGGCGCGCCTCGCGCTCGCGCTGGGATTCGGTCTGCTCGGGAAGCAGGCTGCGGTCCGGCATGGACGCCAGGCTGTAGTCGTCGAGCTCGGCCTTGGCGTCGATCGCAACCGCGCCGTCCGCGGTCACAAACAGCGGATTAACTTCGATCGTGTAGGCGTGCCACTCGCGCGAGGCACGGGTGACCGCGTTGGCCGCGCGCGTGACGCTCTCGCGCTGCGCCCCTCTGAGGCCCGTCGCGCTGAGGAGCTTGCGCAACTCGAAGGTCTCGAGCCCGCCGAGCGGGATCGGCACCTGGACCTCCGCCTCCTTCGGGCTGTAGCCGGCCCCTCCACCGAGCCCCACGCGCAGGATGCGCGCCCCGGCGGCATCGTCCACGTGCGCGCTCAGGTAGACAATCAGCTCGGGCTCGACCGCCGTCTCTACCAGCACCGACGTGACGGTCATACCCTCGACCGCCCGACCGATCAGGTCATCAACCTGCTGCGCCGCCTCGTCGGGGGTCACGACCTTCGCCACAAGACCGAGAGCGGCCCGGTCCCCGAACGGGATCTGGGCCTTCACGTAGACCGGGCAGCCGAGCTCGGCGGCCGCCGACCTGCACTCATCAGCCGAGAAGCACAGCCGGCCCGCCGGCGCCGGCAGGCCGTAGCGCGCGAGCAGCGCCTTGCTGGAATCCTCGACCAGTCGCACCTCAAGCGCCCCCGTCCAGCGGCCCGATGTACTCGATGGAGGCCAGCGACGGAGCCCGGAACGGGGCCTCGTTCGAGTTCTCCTCATGGACGTGGGCGGCAAGCCCGACACACCGCCCGATCGACGTGATGAGGTCGATGGCGCCCTCGGGCAGCCGTGCGTCGAGGAGTACCGCGGCCACGGCCGCGTCCGCGTTCATGTGCAAGCGCGGTCCCTTCTCGCGCACGAGCACCGCCTCCACGGAGCGCACGAGCCGCCTGTAGCCGTCGTCCTCGACGGCCGCCGCCATCAGGCCCTGCACGCGCGGATCCCGATCGTGGTACGGGTGCCCGAAGCCCGGCATCCGCGGGCCGCTCTCGAGCCGGCTCATCACGACCCGCTCGACCTCGTCGTCGGGAACGGGCCATGCGCTCGCCATCGCCCGCAACTCCTCCAGGGCGCGTGCGCACTTGCCCGCTGCGCCGCCATGTGCGGGACCGGCGAAGGCGAGGAGGCCGGCGGCCATGCCGACCCCGGGCGATCCCCGCGTCGAGGCGACAGTACGGGCCGCCGCGATCGACGGCGCCGCGAGGCCATGGTCGCACGCGGAGACGAGCACCCGCCTCACGGCGTCCTCCTGGCCCGGATCCGGCGTCGTCCCAGTGAGGAGCAGCCAGACCGTGGCCGGGAAGCTCCAGGAGTCGATGGCCTCGGCGATCGGTACGCCGCGGTAGCGAATTACGTCCGGCTCGATCAGCGTGATCGCGGTGCGCCACGCCTCGAGTGTTGGGCGCGCCGGCATCGCTCAGGACACGCTCCCCGCGGCGGCGTGCTCGATCGAACAGCGGACGAGCTCCGCACCCTCGTCGGGATGGCTCGCGGCCAACAAGCCCGCGGCGTACAGGACATAGTCGGCGTCGACCATCAGCTCCGCGGACCACGGGACGAGCGCGAAGGGGTCGGCCTCTGCGAGGGCCGAGCGCAATATGGCGGGCGGATCGGCGGCCGCGACCACCGAGCCCCCGGTGCCGAGCACGACGTCGACCCCACGAAGGTCCTTGCCCTCCTGGACGAGCACTGAGCCCTCCGGAAGCGTGACCTCGCGATGGATCCCACAGTGGCGGCTGATGGCCGTCTGCGCAGCGAACGTGGCGAGCAAGACGTCGTAAAACCGTTCCGTCTCGTCGGCCGGCAGCGTGGCCGGGGCGGCGGCGACTCTCCTCACGTACTCCGCCAGCCCCTCGGGATCGAGCACCCCATGGCGCTCGAACCAGTGCGGGCCGGCGAGCTCGGCGATCGTCTCCGCGTTCCATCGCACCCCGACGTCGCCCCCGACGGTGCGTGTGAGCTCCGGCTCCGGGAGGCCTCGGAGGACCACCCCCTCGTTCACCTCGGTGTGCGCCCACGAGTGCGCGTTGGTGGCGCCGCCGACCTCCACGGCCATCACGCCGCCCTGAAAGAGCCGCTCGGCGAGCAGCCGCACGGCGTCGAGGACGACGGCCGGCGTCGGCAGGATGTCCGCGTCCAGGTAGCCTCGCACCGCGTCTATCCCCTTGGCCCTCACGATGTTCGCGAGGAACTCCTCGCGAATCGCGTCGCGCACCGGATCGACGACGAGCACGCCGAGCTCGGGCAGGACGTTCGGCACGGTCACGACGCGCCTGCGGGCCTCGACCAGGATGCTTGCGGCGTCGTCGGCCACGTCGCGGTTGCCGGCAACGATCACCGCCGGGCAGCTGCTCCAGCCTGCCAGCGCCCGTGCGTTCTCGAGCAGAGTCTCGCGGTCGCCGCCATCCGTCCCGCCCGTCAGCAGCACGATGTCGGGCCGCCAGTCGCGCAGCGCGTCGACGTCCCCGTTCGTGAGCCTGTAGCTGAGCGTGCCCACCAGCTTGGCTCCGGCGCCGAGCGCCGCGATGCGTCCCGCCTCGGCGCTAAGCCGCGGCACGAGCCCGGAGACGACGAGAGCGAGCCCGCCCGCGGCGCTGCTGCTGGCGGCGCGGAGGGCGGCGGATTCGAAGCGCGGGCCGTCCTGCGCGTGCACCTCCTCGATCGCCGCCAAGAAGCCGTCCCGCACGTCGGTGGTCACGGTCGTCGGCGCCTGTGCCCGGTGGCGGTCGCGGGGGTCATCGAGATCGACGACGGTCAGTTTCGTGAAGGTGCTCCCGATGTCGAAGAGCCACGCCCACCGGCTCAAAGCACCGCGCTCCCCGTGATGTAATCGATGTCGGCGACGATGTCGTCGTAGCCGAGCGCAGCCCCCTTGCGGCGCCCGCGCTCCTCGAGGCGCTCGCGCTCGAGCCGCCGCGCCTCGGGCGGGATCGGCACGTTGCCGGGGTCCAGGAAGCGGACCGCCCCGCGGGCGTCGCGGACCACGAGCACGTCGCCGTGAGCCACCTTGCTCGGCGCCGCCGGCTCGTCGAGCACACCGGCCTCGAAGGCGCGGATGGCTCCGTGCACCGGATCGCCGCCGCCCAGATCGAGCACGGCGTCGAGGATCGCGCGTCCTTCCAGGAGGTTGAGCTCGCGCTCGAACTCGACCTCCTCCGAGTGCACGCCGAAGTCCTGCCCCGCAAGCAGGTGGAGCAGGTAACGCGTCGACCGAACGCTGGCGGCGTTGCCCTCGGCCGTCGGAACGCCGAAGCCTTCCTCGATCGACTTGACGTAGAGCAGCGTCGCCCGGGACATCGCTGCGACAAGGGTGTTCGCCGAGATCAGGCCGAAGGCGGCCGCCTCGTCCGGCGGAAAGGCCCCGGCGAAGTGGTTGCCGGTCATGTAGACGTTCACGTCCTCGAAGCCCAGCCGGGCGAGGTAGTCCTCGGTAAGCTCCTGGACGGCGAGGCAGGCGGCGATGTCCTGCGCGATGGTCCCCTGCGAGATCGCGTAGGCGAGCACGTGCTTCACGCCCTGGGCGGCCATGATCAGCGCCTCGAGCACAACGCCGGCGTGCATCAGCGCGGGCACTGAGCAGGAGGCGCTCTGCGTGAGGCCGAGCGCGTCGTCCATGATAGGCACGCCGGCCTCGCTGTACTTGCCGATCAGCCGGTAGACGTACTGCCAGTTGCGGATCGCCTCGCCGAGCGAGGTCGTCTTCGAGTACTGGACCGTCGAGTAGATCGGCCCGGATACAAAGCCGCTCATCCCGCAGGCGAAGCCCACGTCCGCGACGAGCCGCAGGTCCGTCGAGTTCGCCCGCAGGTGCACCGGGCGCTCGCTCTCGAGCAGCAGGCGGCGGGTCGCGGCCACTCCGTGGTGAATCAGGGGATAGCCGTTGAGGAGCGACCTGGTGGGCGTGCTCTCGAGCGCGGCCCGGGACGCGTGGTCGAAGCGGTGTGTTCTCGTCATGCTGTCGATGGTGATCGGCAGGATGTCCGAGCCGGCGTCCTCGAGGAACTCGAGCAGCACCCGCTGGCCCTCGATGTTCGCCACGCCCGCACGCGGTTGCACGAGGGTGCGTCGATCACGCTTCGCGGCGAGCATCAGGTCGGGGCAGTTGCGCTGGGACATCTCCCGGCGGCAGAACGCGAAGGCCTCATCGAGGTCGACCATCGGGGTGTCGGGCGACTGCGCGTACACCTCCTCGCGCTCGGCCTCGAGCTCTTCGTCCGTCAGCATCCTGTTCGTCAGCTCGGCCACGCGCACCGGTCAGCCCGCCTCTCGTGCGTCGATGTCGCCGGCTATCAGGGCGAGCGCCTCGTGCAGGTCGGTGCTCTGCTCGAAGACCCGGTCGAACCCCAGGATCTTGAACTGGCGCTCGACCTGCTCGTGCGACATCGTCCGGCCGACCCTCAGATTGCCCCCGATGTACAGCGGCATGTCGCCCAGACCCGCCTCGATGAATGCCTCGCGAATGCCGTCGCAGGAGATCGCCGCATGCCCGTTCGACGACGAGAGCACGACCGCGTCGGCGGCCGTCTCGACCGCCGCCTCCACGAAGTCGGCGATCGGCGTCATCACACCGAGGGAGATGACCTTCGCTCCGGCCGACTTGATCGCGTGCTCGACCAGCCGGATTCCCATCACGTGGATGTCGTCGCCGGCGACACCGGTCACGACGGTGCGGCCGGCGAGCGAGGAGAGGCGCGTGGGGGTTTTCTCAACCAAACGTACGGTTGACTATACCGAGCAGACCACCTGCCTGTCGAGCCGTGAGGCCGTGGTTGCCGTCAAGGGTGCCGCGCGCTGTCTACACTACCAACCGTTTGATTGCCAGGTAGAGTTTGCACGATGTCCGCCAACGCTGCTAGGCAACGACTGCTCATGGACGGACGAACCCTCCTCCACCGCTGGGAGGCCGCCGCGGCGCTCCTGCTCGCCAACTCGCCCACCCCACGCGCGCATCTGCACTGGGTGAAGGTCTTGCCGATCTGGCTTCGGTGGCGCAACCATCCCGTCGGGGCGCTGGTCGCAGGAGCGGCGCGCTACCCCGGCCGGACGGCCGTGGTGGACGACGACGGCGAGACCACCTTCGAGCAGCTCGATGGCGATACGAACGCGCTCGCGCGCGCCTGGCGGCGCATGGGATATGGCCCGGAGACGACGATCGCGGTGCTGGCGCTCCCGTCACGGACGTTCCTCACTGCCACCATCGCCGCCCAGAAGCTCGGTGCGCCCCTCGTCTACCTGAACGCCGCATTCGCGGCCCCCCAGGTCGCGGACGTGATTGAGGACGAGGGGATCGACCTGCTCGTGCATGACGATCAGAGTGCCGGGGCGACTGCCGACGTGCGCTCTGCGATGGTCGCCGGGGAGCGGGACCTCGAGGCCGCCATCGCGTCCTCCGAGCCGCGTCCGCTGCGGCCGCCGGACACGCCGGGCCGAACCGTCGTCCTCACCTCCGGCACCACGGGCCAGCCGATGGGGGCGCGTCGAGCGGGAGCCGGCAATCCGCTCGATGCGGCCGGCGTGCTCGCGAGTCTGCCGTTGGTCTCCGGCGACCGGATCGCGGTGGCCGCGCCGCTCTTCCACGGCTTTGGGCTCTTCGGAGCAACCGCCGGCCTAGCGCTCGGCAACACCTTGGTGGTGCGGCGCAAGTTCGACCCCGAGCAGACGCTGGACGACATCTCCGGCAACCGCGCCACCGTCCTGATCGCGGTACCGGTGATGCTGCAGCGCATCCTCGCGCTGCCAGACCGCGCCCGCGCCGCATATGACACGTCGTCGCTGCGGGTGGTGGCCTCGGGTGGCTCCGCGCTGTCCGCCGAGTTCGCTCGGCGCTTCATGGACGAGTTCGGCGACATCCTCTACAACATCTACGGCTCCACCGAGGTCGGCTTCGCGACGTGCGCGTCGCCGCGCGACCTGCGCGCCGTGCCCGGCACGGCCGGACGCCCGATCCCGGGTTCGATCGTGCGACTCCTGGACCAAGCGGGCACGCACGTGCCGACCGGCGCGACCGGACGCATCTTCGTCGGCAGCGGTCTCCGCATGGACGCCTACACCGGCGGCGGCGGCAAGGAGGTGATCGGGAACCTCGTCTCGACCGGAGACCTGGGCCACATCGACGCGACCGGGAGGCTGTTCGTGGTCGGTCGCGACGACGAGATGATCGTCTCGGGCGGCGAGAACGTGTTCCCGGCTGAGGTGGAAGAGGCGCTGGCCTCTCACCCGGGCATCCTCGAGACGTCGGTGATCGGAGTTGAGGACGCCGAGTACGGCCAGCGCCTGCGAGCCTTCGTCGTGCCCGCCCGAGGAGCGGCACTGAGCGAGGACGACGTGAAGCAGCATGTCCATGAGCGCCTCGCGCGCTTCAAGGTTCCGCGCGACGTGGTCTTCCTCGAAGAGCTCCCGCGAAACGCGACCGGCAAGGTCATGAAGAAGGAGCTCGCAGAACAATGAGCGGCAGTAGCAATAGCGGCGGAGGCAACAAGGACAGTCGCCCGGGCAGGCCGTGGTGGCGGTCCGTCGTGGACACAGCCGACCGCGTCGTGACACCGGCGGCGAACAGCTTCGTCCGAACCGACCTGTTCGCCGATCTCGTGTCCGCTGCGACCCGGCTCGAGGTGCGCTTGCGGCGGCGCATGGAGCGGCAGGCCAGCTGGTACTGGCACCAGTTGCAGCTTCCGAGCGCCGGCGACATGCGCCGCGTCCTCGCCCAGCTGGCCGCGCTCGAGGCGCGCGTACGGGACATCTCGGAGCAAATGGAGGATCGCGAGTCGACGAGCCCCCCGCCGCGCGCACCTCGGCCCACCAAGGCGAAGTCGGACTAGAGCCGGCCCGCGAGGAAGGTGTTCAGCTCACGCATGAACCCTCGATTCTCCTCCCACTGAGGGCTGTGCCCCGACTCCGAGAACTCGACCAGCTCCGCGCGCTCGACGCGCGCGGCCAGGCACCGCGCCGCCTCGATCGCGCAGAACTCGTCGTGCACGCCGTGAAGGACAAGCGTAGGGACGCGGATCTCGGACAGCTCGTCGCGCAGATCCGCCCTGGCGTAGGCCTCGAGCATCGGCGCAGCCGCCCACGACGGCGTCCGCATCGACTGCTGCCAGAGCCAGTCGGTGAACAGCCCGTCGTACGCCCGGCGCGGCATCGATGCCATGCAGAAGCGCCGGAACGCAGCGGTCTCCTCGCGCTCCTGCCTCAGCCAGTCGGCGAGCGTCTCCTCGGAGTGACCGTGGGGGAAGCCGTCGCCCGCCAGGTACTTCGGCCCGGCCGCGTTGACCAGCACGAGCTGCGCGAGGCGTTCGCCGTAGCGGGATGCCGTCCGGATCGCGGTCGTGCCTCCGAACGACCAGCCGACGAGCGTCACGTCACCGAGGCCGAGACGGTCCAGCAGGGCGGCGACGTCGCGGGCCTGGCGGTCCACGTCGTAGGGGCCGAGCGGCTTGTCGGAGTCGCCGTGGCCGCGCAGGTCCGGCAGCACCACGCTGTGGGAGCCGGCAAGCTCCGGTACCAGCCGGTCCCAGACCAGGTGGCTCATCGTCCAGCCGTGGAGCAGGACGATCGGCCGGCCTTGGCCGAGCACAAGGTGGAACAACCTCACGCCGTCTTCGACCTCCGTGTAGGCCACGGCTCGCCCTCAGCCTCGTACGCGAGCCGCTTCTGCCTTGCTGACAAGCGTGCGGATGTGTCCCACGAAGTCTGGCCAGAGCGCGCGCGGCAGGTCGTGGCCCATTCCGTCGAAGACGACAAGCTCGCTGCCCGGAATCGCCTTCGCGGTCGCGACCCCCGCGCGGAGCGGCGCCAGTGGGTCCTCCCTACCGTGGAGAACAAGAGTCGGCGCCCTTACGGCACCGAGCATCGGCGTCCTGTCACCCGAAGCCCAGACAGCCGCGAGCTGCCGCATCACGCCCTGCGGGTCGTACGCGCGATCGAAGGCGAGCCCGGCATGCTGGCGCAACTCCACCTCGTCGAACTCGAAGCCCGGCGAGCCGATCACGCGGTAGTTCGCGACGACGCGCTCGATCGCGGCGTCGCGCTCGAGCGGTCGGCGCGCGAGCAGAGCGCGCATCGCCTTCATGGTCGGGCGCCCCACTCGGGCATTGCCGGTGGTGGACATGATCGACGTGAGCGAGGGCACCCGCTCGGGGTGCTCGATCGCCATCGTTTGCCCAATCGAGCCGCCCATCGAGGCGCCCACGACGTGGGCGCTCTCGAGTCCGAGCGCGTCGAGCAGGCCCACCGTGTCGCCTGCCATGTCGGACAGCGTGTAGGGCGCGACCGACGCCGCGTTCAGGAGCAGGCGCGTAGCCCTCACCCGGGGCGCGCCGTGCAGGTGCGTCGACAAGCCGACATCGCGGTTGTCGAAACGGACGACGTGGTGACCCTCGTCCGCGAGCATTACGCAGAACTCATCGGGCCAGCCGAGCATCTGCGTGGCCAGCCCCATGATCATCAGGACGGGCGGCCGGTCCCGATCGCCGATGCTTTCGTAGGCCAGCTGGATCCCGCCGACGTCGACGACCTTGACCCGTTCCGCGTTGTGGTCCTCCGCCAAACGTCCTTCCCGGGGCCGAGAGCGTGAGGACTCTACAGCGGGCAAGGCGAGCGCAGCCCACGGAGGGGGCGCTGCGCGCCGCCCACTTCACGATCCCCGATCTGTGGCGCCGCTCTGCCCGGCTGTATGCGCGGCGACTCGCCGTCGTCTCGGAGGACGTCGAGCTCACCTACGCACAGCTCGACGAGCGCGCACACCGGCTCGCGAACGCCTTCGGCGGCCTGGGCCTGCGCGACCGGGACCGCATCGCCGTGCTCGCCGAGACGCGCCCCGAGTACATCGAGACCTACATGGCGGCCGCCATGCTCGGGGTCACCCTGGTGGCGCTGAACATCCGCCAGCGGAGTGACGAGCTCGCGCATTGTCTGCAGCTCACACGGCCCCGGCTCCTGCTGGCGTCGCCCGGCCAGGCCCACGTTGCCGACGAGCTTCGGGACTCGACGGCGGGGCTCGAGCAGCTCGTGCTCTTCCCTGAGCGCGCCGGCGAAGCCGCGTCCGACTACGAGCGGTTGCTCGTCAGCGCCTCGGTCTTGCCACCGCGCATCCCGGTCGAGCCGGAGGACATCCACTGCATCCTATTCACGAGCGGGACGACCGGGCGGCCCAAGGGCGCGATGATCAGCCAGCGCGCCTCGGTGATGCGGGCGGCGCGCTGCGCCGACTGGTTCGGTCTCAGCGAGGCCGACGGCATGATCGGCTGGATCCCGATGTTCCACACCGGCGGCGACGAGTGCGTGAAGGCCACCTTCCTCACCGGCGGCAAGTTCGCCACCTTCGAGACGGTCGATCCGGCCGCCATGTTCCGGGCGATTGAGAAACACCGGCTGACGTGGACGGCGATGCTGCCGGGGATGATCACCGACTTCCTCCACCACCGCGATCGCGCGCGGCACGACCTGTCGAGCCTCCGCTTCGGGCTCGGCTACGCGAACATGATGCCGCAGGTGGTGGAGGAGTTCACCTCCACGCTGGGAGCGGCGTTCTGGGACACCTACGGGCAGACGGAGAGCAGCTTCGTCGTCGCGCTCGACCTCGTCCGCCCCGGCGACACACCCTCGCTGCGCAAGTGGCCGGCGCCGCTCCTCGACATCCGGATCGTCGACGGCAACATGCGAGAGCTGCCCGACGAGGTCCCCGGCGAGTGCGTCGTACGCGGCCCGAGCGTCATGTCGGGATACGTTGAGGCCCCGGCTGCGACCGAAGAGGTCTTCCGCGGCGGCTGGCTGCACACGGGCGACATCCTCACGCGACATGAAGACGGGTCATACAGCTACGTGGATCGGCTGAAGTACCTGATCAAGACCGGTGGCGAGAACGTGTACCCCGCCGAGGTCGAGCAGGTGATCGCGAGCCATCCGGCGGTGCGAGAGGCGTGCGTCGTCAGCGTGCCCGACGAGCGCTGGGGCGAGACGATCAAAGCCGTGGTGAGCCTCGACGCCGCAGCCTCACTCAGCGGCGAGGAGGTGCGCACGTGGTGTCGCGCCCACCTTCCGGGGTTCAAGTGTCCGCGCTACGTGCAGTTCGTCGCGACGAAGGACCTGCCGCGCAGCATCACCGGCAAGATCCTCCGGCACGAGCTCGAAAAGCTCGAGGCGACGGAAGACCAGCGCGTAGCCGACTGAAAGGAACAGGATGCGCTTCGCCTACATGCCCGACACGCACTTCGGCGTCTACGAGCAGCCGCCGCCCTCGCCCGAAGAGGCGGCGCGCGCATTCGAGCACCTGATCGACGAGGCGGTGCTCGCCGAGGAGGTCGGCTTCGACGCGGTCTTCCTGCCCGAGCGCCACGGCCGCACGGAGACCTTCGCGCCCTCGCCCCTGACCGTGGCGACCGCGATAGCGGCGCGCACGGACCGCATCAAGATCGCCACCACCGTGATGCTGCCGCCGCTCTACAGCCCGGTCCACCTGGCGGAGCAGGTCGCGATGATCGACAACCTCTCGCGCGGCCGCTTCGTCTTCGGCGCCGGCGTCGGCTACCACCAGGGCTACCACCAAACCTTCGGCGTTCCTTGGCGGCGGCGGGGGAGGCGCTTCGAGGAGGCGATGGAGGTGATCGTGCTCGCTCTCACCCAGGAGCGCTTCTCCTTCGACGGCGAGTTCTTCAACTACGAGGACGTCTGCCTCAGCCCGAAGCCGTACCAGCGCCCGCGCCCGCCGATCTGGATAGGCGCCCATGCCGAGGGAAAGCCCGTCGATCGCGCGCTCGACTACGAGGGCTGGGTCCTTTGGACATTGCCGGAGTGGGAGGACACGGCGAGCTGGATCGAGCAGATGCGCGCCCGCGCGGCCGAGCGCGGCAAGTCCGACTGGACCGTGGTGCTCGATCAGGACGGCTGGCTGGGAGACGACCCGGCCGAGGTGCGTGCACGGCACTCGCCGCGGTGGCTGCGCGAGGCGCGCTTCTACGGCGAGCACGACTTCCCAGCCGAGATCGACCCGAGCGGGGACATCGAGCAGGCGGAGGGGGCGGAGAAGGCGCTGCGCGACTTCGAGTCACGCCAGATGCACTTCGGCACTCCCGACACGTGGGTGGAGCGCATCACCGCCGTGCGCGACAGGCTGGGACCCGACTACCTCAACATCCGCCTGCGCGGCCCACAGGCAGAGTACGGACCGGCGTACCCCTCCTATGACGAGTTCCTCGAGTGCATCCGGCGCTTCGGAGAGGAGGTCCTTCCGCGGGTGCGCTGACGGTGCCTAGCGACGCACAACCGGGCCTTTCCTGAGTGAGTGAGTGAGTAGCGGGGGCGGGATTCGAACCCGCGACCTCGGGTTATGAGCCCGCGAGGTCAAGGGGACCCCAGCTCCTTTCCTTCTCATTGTCCGTTCCTTGTCTAAACCCCCGGTAGTTCGGCCCAAATCTTGGAAGCCCATCCTCGCGTGAGCCCCGCTGATACCGGCCGATTTGCAGGCATTTCGGGACGGTCTCCGGGGTGGAGCTACTGATTGCCATGCAGAAGGTCGAGGGTTCGAATCCCTTCAGCCGCTTCGCTCGGATCAGGCTCTACAG
>JBOGXS010000085.1:0-8031 GCA_050693815.1 Thermoleophilaceae bacterium
GGGCGCCGTCGAGCTCGTCGAGCTCCGTCGGGCTGAGGCCGCTGTCGGGGACGAGCTCGGCGCCCTCGGGACGCCAGTCTTGGAGCAGGTCCTCGGGGACGGCGAGGCGCCCGGCGCCGGCCTCCTCGCACAGCCGGCCGAGCACGTCCGGAAGCTCGGCCGCCGAGGCGCGCCGCACCGACGCCCGGTACTCGCCGGCGCGCTCGCAAAAGACAGCGACGATGGCGGCGCGCGAGTCGTCGGTTGTCCGCCGGTAGTCGCGCGGCACCTCCACCGCGGCCGGTCGGTCCGCCAGCGCCGAACGGATGCGGCCAAGGATGGCGGTGCGGGCGTCCGCGGCGCCTGCGCCCGGCCACGCGATCTGGGTTGACCGCGGTATTCGCGGCAGATCCAGATGGGATGGTTCGGGGGCGGCCGCAGAAGACTCGCCCCGCTCGCGCCGCCACCAGTCCCGAAACGTCTCGGAGGGCGGCGCCGGCAGGTCGCGCGTGGCGCTCCAGCCCGACAGCGGCCAGGGCAGCCGCTCGATCCGCCCGCGGCCCCGCGCGAGCGGCCGGGAGCCCAGCCGCGCCGCCCGCTGCGCCCGCTCGAACGCGCGGGCCGAGGAGAAGGCCCGGTACATGGCCTTCATGGCTGCCTTCTCGGCCCGCCACCAGGGCTCCGACTCGACAACCCGACCCCGCAGGTGCACCAGCACCCCCGGGATGTCGATCTCGACCGGGCAGACCTCGTAGCAGGCCCCACACAGGCTCGACGCATATGGCAGCGAGCGGTGCGACTCGAGCCCGCCGAGCTGGGGCGCCAGGATCGCCCCGATCGGGCCCGGATAGACAGACTCGTAGGCGTGGCCGCCGACGCGCGAGTACACCGGGCACACCTTCAGGCAGGCCGCGCAGCGAATGCAGCGCAGCGCCTGCACGGCCGACCTCGTCGGCGAGCACGCCGGTGCGCCCGTTGTCGAGCAGCACCAGGTGATACTCGCGCGGCCCGTCCCCCGGCCGCACCCCGGTCCAGAACGACGTGTAGGGATTCATCCGCTCCCCGGTCAAGAAGCGCGGCAGCAGCTGGAGGAAGACCTCCATGTCCCGCCACGAGGGAACCAGCTTCTCGACGCCCATCACCGTCACCAGCACCTCCGGCAACGTCGTGCACATGCGCCCGTTGCCGTCCGACTCGAACACGCACACCGTGCCCGTCTCGGCCACCGCGAAGTTCGCGCCCGACACCCCCATGCGCGCGGTGAGGAACTTGCGCCGCAGATGCAGACGGGCGGCCTCGACCAGCGCGGCCGGCTCGTCGGTCAGGCCGGGCAAGCCAAGCTCGCCCGCGAACAGCTCGCGGATCTCGGCCCGGTTGCGATGGATCGCGGGAACGAGGATGTGCGACTGAACGTCGTTTCCGAGCTGGACGATGAGCTCCGCCAGGTCGGTCTCGACGGCTCGGACACCGGTGGAAGCCAGCGCCTCGTTGAGCTTGATCTCGTCGGTGGCGATCGACTTGACCTTGACGACCTCGTCCACCCGGTGACCCCGGGCGAGACCGGCCACGATCGCGCACGCCTCGTTGCCGTCGTTGGCCCAGTGCACGACCCCGCCGGCGGAGACCACGGCGGACTCGAACAAGAGAGGTGCTGATCGAGGGCAACCAAGGAGGCGTCCTTTATCGCCCGGCCGGCGCGGCGCAGCTCGGCCCAGTCGGGCACTTCGGCGGCCGCCTTCCGCGTGCGGCTGGGCGCCGAGGCGCCCGAGGAAGTGGCCACTCCACGGCGGGCGTTGCCACCGCGCTGGCCGCCACCGCCTCGAACCCGCTCACGATCGCCACCTGGGCCGCCATCTTCGCCGCCGCCTCGACCGCCTCGGTGGGCGCCGCCTCCGCGGCCGGCGCCGCCCTCCTGCTGGGCGGAGTGGCGCTGGGCACCCTGACGGCCTTCACGATCCTGTCGGCGCTGGTGGCGCTGGTGCGCACCCGCTTCGGCCCGCGCCTGCTGGCCACGGTGGACGGGGTGGCCGGAGCCGGGCTGCTGGGCTTCGCAGGGCTGCTCGGGTGGCGCACGGTGACGGATTAGCGCAGGGGCGCCCACGCCGTTCACCCAACAAGTTCGAGTTTTGCTCGTCATGCGAGCAAAAGTCGAACTGATCCCCCTCAGGCGAAGTAGAAGACCAGGCCCAGCACCGCGTACAGCGCCAGCAGCTGCACGCCCTCGAACCAGTTCGACTCGCCCTCCTGGGTCACGAAGTTCGCGATCAGGATCGCGAAGAGCATCGCTCCCAGCTCGTAGCCGTTGAAGACCAGGGCCATCGGGTCGGGGCCGAAGACGAAGGAGAGCAGTACGAGGATCGGCGCGATGAAGAGCGCGATCTGCGCGCTCGACCCGATGGCGATGTTCACCGCGAGGTCCATCTTGTCCTTGGCGGCCACGAGCACCGCGACCCAGTGCTCGGCCGCGTTGCCCACGATCGCCACCACGAACACGCCGACGAAGAACTCGGACAGGCCGATCTCGTCGGACGCCTCGCCGATCGAGCCGACTAGCACCTCGCTCATCAGGCCGACCAGCACGGCGGAGCCCGCGAGGAAGAGCGCCGCACGCTTGACCGACCAGTGGTGCGCCGCCTCGTCCTCGGCCTCCTCGTCGAATGGGTTGAATACGGCGCGGTGGGTCTTCAGCGAGAACAGCAGGCCCGCCGCGTAGCTGACCAGCAGGATGATCGCCACGCCGAGCGAGAGCTGCTCGAGGTCGGAGCCGAAGTCCACGCGGTCCTCGCCCACTCCCGGCAGGTCGCCGCCGTGGATCAGCTGGAAGACCGCCGGGAACATCAGCGCCGCGAGCGCCAGCATGAGCATCACCGACTGTGCGTTCGCGGCGGTGCGGTTGAAGGTCTGCTTGTCGCGCTTGCGCCCGCCCACGACCATGGCCGCGCCGAGCACCAGCAGGACGTTCCCGATCACCGAGCCGACGATCGACGCCTTCACGACCTCCTGCAGCCCCTCCAGCAAGGCGAAGAACGCGATGATCAGCTCGGGCGCGTTTCCGAAGGTGACGTTGAGGAGCCCTCCGATGCCCGGGCCCGTCTTCGCCGCGATCGCCTCGGTGGCCTCGCCCATCACCGCGGCGCAGGGGATCACCCCGAGGGCGGCGGCCGAGAACACGAGCACGGGCGTGGCGTGCACCAGCTCGAGCACGACGGCGACGGGGATGAGCACGCCGAGGTAATGGACCGGACGCATGGGCGCGGAAGCCTACGGGGTACCCTGGGATCGAGGGGAGAGGGTGATCGACCACGTCAACAACCTGAAGCTCCAGCACCTGGTCGAGCTCTCCAAGCTGGGCGACGGCTGTGCCGCGATCGAGGCCGGGATCGAGCGCTGGCTGTCCGACCACGACGTGGTCTTCGCCGGCCAAACGATCCCGTTCGTGCTGATGCCGCACTTCGTCTCGCCGGGGCAGCTGCGTCGCGTCAGGCGCGCCGTGGCCTGCCTGTCGCTCGTGCTCGACCGCTTCTGCGACGCGTACGCCGAGGACGGCCGCCTGCGCGACGAGCTCGCCGTGCCCGCGCGCGAGGACGCCCTGATCCGGCTCGACCCCGGATACTCGCGGCCGCTCAAGATCTGCCGTCTCGACGCCTTCCTCCAAGGCTACGACGTCAAGTTCCTCGAGTTCAACGCCGACTCGCCGGCCGGCATCGGCTACACCGACGTCCTGCACGCCGGCCTGGCCGAGGCGATCGTGCTTCCGCGCGTGAAGGCGGAGTTCGAGACCGCTTACACGCCGATGCTGCCCGTGCTGATCGAGACCCTGCTGAGCGCCTATCGCGAGCTGCGGAGTGAGCGACCGGGGCTGCCGGAGACGCCGCGGCTGGCGCTGGTCGACGTACAGGGCAGCCCCTCCGTGCCGGAGTTCCGCATCGTCTGCGCGGCCGCGAGGGCGGCCGGCCTCGAGGCGCTCCACGGCACGCTCGACGAGCTCGAGTACGACGGCTCTCAGCTGCGCCTGCGCGGCGAGCCGGTGCAGCTCGTCTACCGGCGCGCCCTGCTCGAGGACTGCCCCGAGGGCGACCTGGTCGCGGCCGCCCGCGACCGCCGCGCCGCGATCGTCAACCCGTTCCGCGCCCGGGTGGCGAACAACAAGAAGCTGTTCGCGCTGCTGTCCGACCCGCGCTTCGCGCACCTGGTCGAGGAGAAGGAGCGCGCGGTGATCGACGAGACGATCCCCTGGACGCGCGTGCTGCGCGACGGGCGGGCCACCTACACGATCCGTGCGCACTCGGCCGAGCCGAGTGCTTCGGCCCGGCGAGACTGGGTCGTGGACCTGCTGGCGTTCGTCTCCGACAACCGCGAGCGCCTGGTGCTCAAGCCGGCCTCGGATTACGGCGGCCACGGCGTGTCGCTGGGGATGGAGACCGAGCAGGCGGCGTGGGACGGGCTCATCGAGGATCACGCCGAGGACGCAGATTTCGTCGTGCAGGAGTACGTGCCGGTGCCCGAGGAGATGTTCCCCACCGTCGAGGACGGGCACGTGCAGATGCGCCTCAAGCGCTTCAACATCAACCCGTTCGGGATCGGCGGGCGCTACGCCGGGATGATCACGCGGATCTCGGACCGGGCCGTGATCAACGTCTCGGCCGGAGGCGGGCTGCTGCCCAGCGTGATGGGCCGCCACCGGGAACGGTTGCTTGCAGAGGAGGACAGGCCTGATGAAGAGACCGCTCGGCTATGACGTGGACGACAACGCCACGCGCTTCTCGAACTACTTTCACCTGCTGCGCGAGCTGGTGCACCTGTCGAACGGCTGGATGCCGCTCGAGCCCAGCTGGCCGCGCAAGTACGCGGTCGGCGACCACGTCCACGACGACGCTCGCGCGCTGACCAAGATCAAGCGCCGCCTCTACGAGCTGCGCCACCCGGCCGAGTATCCGGGCTCGCCCTCGCCCGAGCTGGAGCAGCTGCTCGACCGGATGGCGGCGGCAAAGTCGGCGCGGGCGTACGTCGAGGTGGCGTACGGAGAGGCGAAGCCCGCGCTGGTCCGGGCCATGCGGATCCACCTCGAGGCGCTCGACCCGGTGGCCGACGAGCCCTCCCTGCGGCTCCTGACCCAGCTGGTCGGGCGCCAGGAGGCCCACGTGGGCGCGCTGGGCGACGGCGTGCGCGGCGGGCCGGAGGGCGACATCGGCGTGCTGCCCGTGCGGCTCCGCGCGGAGCCCCGCGCGCTTCGCATCCTGCCTCCCCTCGCCGAGCCCGCGCGCGACGACTTCGTCGAGGTCACCGCGGGCGGCGACCCCTACCTGTCGCGCGAGCTCTACGTGAACGGGGCCGAGAACCACGTGCCGATCGAGGAGGAGGAGCAGCAGCACTTCTTCCACGGGCTGATGGACGCCGAGCTGTCGGCCGCCGAGCTGATGGCGCGCAACTCGCACGAGCACCCGGAGATGCCGTGGGACTTCCACGTGGACATGGCGCGCCAGAACTGGGACGAGGTGCGCCACGCACGGCTGCACGACCTGCTGATGAAGGAGGAGCTGGGCTGCGAGTGGGGCGACTTCCCGGTCGGCTTCTCTTACTTCAAGTCGATCTACGCCTATGACCTGCTGGGCCGGCTCTGCCTGTTCAACGGGACGAGCGAGCAGAAGGCGATGTGGCGCCACTCGCACCGGCGCAAGACGCTGATGGAGCTCGGCCAGCAGCGCGTCGCGCTCGTGTTCGACTACCTGCTGGCCGACGAGGTCCCGCACGTGCACAACGGGGTGCGCTGGGGCTCGTACCTGCTGGGCGGGAGCGAGCAGGCCTACCGGGACAAGGTGCGCGAGCTGCGCGGGGACCTGGACGAGACGGGCGCGCCGGCTTGAGCGCGCCGTGCCGCAAGCACTCGGCTCGGCCGAGTGCGCGCGGATCGGCCGTGCCGCAAGCACTCGGCTCGGCCGAGTGCGCGCGGATCGAGTTACTCGTTCTCCGGCGTGTAGCCCGCCTGCTCAGGGTCGGGCTCGGGCTCGGCTTCGTCGTCGTCGGCGCTCGCGGCCGCGCGCGCGCGGCCGTCGCCGCCGTGGTAGGTGGCCTGGAAGGTCTCGAGCAGCTCGTCGCGGCGCGATTCGTCCACGGGCACCTCGTCGGCGATCAGCACCCAGTCGGCGCCCTCGAACTCCTCCAGGTTGAAGATCTCGCCATCGATCGAGGGCGAGTCGTCGACCACGACCATGATCTCGGTCTGCGGATTCAGGTAGCAGCCCGGGCGCACCAGGAGGTCGTCGAGATCGAAGCGCCGTTCGTCGGCCATGGCTGAAACCAGCCTATACCCGGGAAGGAGCCCCTGCACCAACCGGGCCACATCGAATGTCCGACGCTTGCTGCGCCGGATCGAGCCCGCCGGCGGCCCGGCACGCTAAGCCCCGAGCGCCCGCAGCTGCCGCTCCACCTCGGCCTCCACGTCGAGGGGCTCCTTGCCCTGGCGGCGGCGCCGCTCGTTGCGCGCCACGACCAGCTGGCGCACCTCCTCGCGCAGGCCGGGGTCGGCCCCAGCCGAGGGCGTGGTGAGGGCGTCGAGCTCGGCGTCCACGTCGAGCGGCGCCTCGCCGCGCGCCTCGCGCCGGGCTGACTTCGCCTCCAGCATCTGGCGGATCTCCTCACGCGCCTCGGCGCTGTCGGGCGCCGCGGCGCCGCGCTCGCGCTGCATCACGAGGTCGCTCGCCCCGATCGAGCGGTACATCCGCCCGCTGCCCCAGTACGAGAGGGCGGCGACCAGCACGGCCACCACCGACACGACGATGATGACCGTGCCGAAGTCCATCCGCGCATAGTCTGACGGGATGTGGAGAAGGCTTCGCCGGCGCACGATGGCCCCCAGCCGCCCGGCGGTCTACCCCGATCAGGTGGGTCTCCTCATATTCACGCTCGCCGCGCTTGGCGTCGGCATCTACGCAGCCGTGCAATGGCTCCTGTAACCTGGCCTCTTGAGATTGACTGACGAATCAATCAAGGAGCAGCACCAGTGGTCGACTTCAGCCTGACCGACGAGCAGAAGGACATCCGCCAGCTTGCCCACGACTTCGCCGAGAAGGAGATCCGACCGAAGGCGTGGGACTACGACAGGGACTCCACCTTCCCTCAGGACATCATCGAGAAGGCCTGGGAGGTGGGGCTCATGAACTCCCACGTCCCCGAGGAGTACGGCGGTCCCGGGCTCGACTACCTCACCGGCTGCCTGATCGAGGAGGAGCTCGGCTGGGGCTGCTCGGGCATCGGCACCTCGCTGATGTGCAACGGCCTCGCGACCGCGCCCGTGGGGCTCGGCGGCTCCGAGGACGTCAAGAAGGAGTACCTCGGCATGCTCGCCGAGGAGCCCAAGCTCGCCTCCTTCTGCCTCACCGAGCCGGACGCCGGCTCCGACGTCTCGGGCATGCGCACCACGGCCGTCAAGCAGGGCGACAAGTACGTCATCAACGGCACCAAGTGCTTCATCACGAACGGCTCGCACGCGTCCTGGTACACGGTCTACGCCAAGACCGACAAGGAGGCCGGCCACCGCGGCATCTCCGCCTTCGTGGTCCCGCGCGACGCCGGCGTGACCGTGGACAAGAAGGAGGACAAGCTCGGCCAGCGCGCCTCCGACACCGCGATGATCTCCTTCAACGACGTCGAGATCCCCGCCGGCAACCTGCTCGGCGAGGAGAACAAGGGCTTCAAGCTGGCGATGATGACGCTCGACCGGACGCGGCCCGGCGTGTCGGCGCTGGCAGTGGGCATCGCCCAGGCGGCCTTCGAGTACGCCCGCGACTACTCCAAGGAGCGCGTGCAGTTCGGCGTGCCGATCGCGATGCACCAGGCGATCCAGTTCATGATCGCCGACATGGCGACGAAGGTCGAGGCGGCCCGCCTGCTCACCTGGAAGTCCGGCGCGCTGCTCGACCGGGGCGAGCGCAACACGCTGGCCTCGTCGCACGCGAAGCGCTTCGCCGCGGACGCCGCGATGGAGATCACCGTGGACGCCGTGCAGGTCTACGGCGGCTACGGCTTCATCAAGGAGTACCCGGTCGAGAAGCT
>JBOGXS010000086.1:0-5253 GCA_050693815.1 Thermoleophilaceae bacterium
TAGGCATGCCAGCCCGAGTCGGTTGCCGGTGGCAGCGTCGCCCAGGCAAGCGCCGAATCGGTCGTGATCGTGGTCTGGCCGCGCTCGTCGAGCCAGGCGATGAACTGGGCCAGCAGCTTCTCGGCACGCGCGAGCCTGTAGCCCAGCGCGCGGCAAGCGCCAGATAGCCCGCCAGCCGATCCTCAAGCGCGATCACGACCGGCCCTCCGTCTCGGGCCACGGCCGCGCGAGCTGGCGCAGCGCGTCGTGGTCGACCTTGGCGTAGATCGCCGTCGTCAGCACCCGCCGGTGGCGCAACACCTGCCGACCTCCTCGAGGCCCGCGCCGGCGCGCAGCATCTGTGTGGCGGCGGTGTGGCGCAGCCGGTGCGAATGGATCGGCCCGATCCCAGCGCGAGCCGCCGCGGCGAACACGATCTGCGTGATCCCGCCGCCCGTCAGGCCGCGGTGCGGGGCGCGAACGCGCACGATCAGCGACCGGTCGAGGGCGGTCGCCGGCCGCCCGTCTTGCAGGTAGCAGACGATTGCCTCTCCGACATCCTCGGGCAGCGGTAGCCGCTCGGCGCGCCGCCCCTTGCCAACGATCCGAAGCTCGCCGACGCGCCAGTCGACGTCCTCCAGCCTCAGCGCGGCGACCTCGCCGGCGCGCAGCCCCAGCCGCGCGAGCATCACCAGCACCGCGTAGTCGCGCCGCCCGCCCGCGCTGGCGCGGTCACACGAGCTCAGCAGTGCGTCCAGCTGCTCGGGCTCCAGCGCGCGCGGAAGCCCCGACAGCCGCCACGACGCCGTCGACGGCACCGCGTCGGCCAGCGGCCCGACCAGGCCCCGCAGGTGCAAGAACCCAAGCAGCGACCGCAGCCCGGTCACCGTCGTCTTCGCCGCCCCGCGCGACTGCCCCGGACATCTCGCCACCACGAACGCCACGACATCCGCCGCGCTCAGCCCGGCCAGGTCGAGCTCGTCGCCGTCACGCAGGCGACCGTCGAGAAACGGCCGCACCGCCAGCACGTAGCCCTCGATCGTGCCCGCCGTCAGCCCACGCTCGACGGTCAGGTACTCGCGGTAGTCGGCCAGCAGCACTTCGACCGCGCCGACCGCCACGCGCGGCGCCGCTGCCGGCGCGACGCCCAGGCCGCGCAGATACCCAAGCAGCGGTGCCACCGCCCGCGCCGTCACGTAGTTCGTGTAGCCCGCCGCCCGGCGCTCGACCAAGAACCGCTCGACGACCTCGCTCGTCAGGTCGTCCGCGCCGAGCCCCTCGCGCCCAAGCCAGCGGCTCGCATGCGCCATCAACTGCAGCTGAAAGACGATCGGCACGCGCCGGTAGCCCAGACGCGCAAGCTCGGTCCCGAACCCCGACGCGAACACCTCCAGCGGGCCCGACACCCTCACCCGCGACGGATCATGCATGACGCTCTCCTCTCGGTAGTTGGAGAGCCGAGCGTCGATCAGCGTCGCCGGATTATGCCGACAACAGTGCCGCCGATTCCGCTATTTGCAGCGACATCCCAGCGTAACTCGGCATAACCCGCGAGTCGGCATAGTGCACTGTGCAGCGCTGCTCGTCGGCCGTGGGCCACACCTCCCTCGTCGCCTTCCAGATCCCGGGCGCGCCGTCGGCGATGACCAGCGCCGGCGCGTTCATCCCACGGGCGACGAGGTCGCGGCCGAACGAGAGCCACGAGTCGTAGCTCTCGCGGCTGCCGAGTTGCAGGCCGAGCAGGACTTTCCTGCCCCCCAGGGTGACGCCCCAGGCGACCAGCACGCCCTCTGCCGGCGAGTCATCGGGGTGCAGCTTCATGTAGATCGCATCGAGGAACAGGTAGACCAGGTCGTGCCCGTCGAGCCGCCGCTCGCACCAGCGCCGGTAGCGCTCCCTGGTGTCCTCACAGATCCGCGACACCGTCGACCGTGACGCGATCGGCTCGTCGAAGGTCTCCTCGAGCACCGCCTCCACATCCCTGGTCGACAGGCCCCTCAGAAACGAGCCGATCACCAGCGACTCGAGCGCGTAGGTGCGCGTCACGCCCTTGCCCAGCACCCGCGACTCGAACCCCAGCTTCGACGCGTGACGCACCCGCGGACGCTCCAGCTCGACCGCGCCCGACGTCGTCGCCACCTTCCTGGGCTCGTAGCCGTTGCGATGCGAAACCGGCTCCCCGGCCCGCTCGTAGCGCCGCCGACCTAGGAACTCCGAAACCTCGTCCTCGAGCGCCTGCTGCAAGATCAACCGCGCTCCCAGCCGGCCGATCACCTCGACCGGATCCTGCTCCTCACCGACACCGACCAACGCTTCATCGAGCTCAACGCGAAAACGCTCACTCGGGGCTACCTTCTTCATGCGGGCGTACCTCCATCAGCTTCGTCTGATCAGGACAAAGCGGAGGCTACGCCCGCCTCTTCAATTCCCCCGGACCCTGAGACGCGACCGCGACACCCCCGCCGTCTGCGAGTGGAAGCGCATCAGGAGCGACCGCTCGTCACGCGCGCCGTAGGTGTCCCTGAGCTCGCGGGCCCAGATCCGCCTGGCCGCGCGGTACTTGGCGATCTCCTCGAAGAAGTCGATATGGGCGTTGAAGAAGAAGCTCAGCCGCGGCGCGAACTCGTCCACCGCGAGGCCGCGCTCGATGCCCTGCTCCACGTAGGTGAAGCCGTCCTTCAGCGTGAACGCCAGCTCCTGCTGCGCCGTCGACCCAGCCTCGCGGATGTGGTAGCCGCTGATGCTGATCGGGTGCCACCGCGGCATGCGCTGTGCGCAGAACTCGACCATGTCCGTGACCAGCCGCATGGCCGGGTCGATCGGGAAACACCACTCCTTCTGGGCGATGTACTCCTTCAGGATGTCCGTCTGGATCGTGCCCGCGAGCCGCTCCGGCCCGACGCCCTAGCGCTCCGCCGCGGCCACGTAGAAGGCCAGCATCACGGCGGCCGGCGCGTTGATCGCCATCGACGTCGAGACGTCTCCCATCGGGATCCCGGAGAAGAGCGTCTCCATGTCGTCGAGCGTGTCGATCGCCACTCCCTCGCGGCCCACCTCGCCCTCCGAGCGCGGGTGGTCGGAGTCGTGTCCCACTCCGCCGCTGTCGCGCTGATGCTGATGGTGCAGGAGCTCGGCACGTTGCCGATACAGCTGTGCGGCACGAACGAGCAGAAACAGCGCTTCCTGCCGCCCTGCGCCACCGGCGAGTGGTCGCCCGCGTTCTGCCTGTCAGAGCCCGAAGCCGGCTCCGACCCGGCAGCGATGCGCACGACGGCCGTCGGCGACGGCGACGACTGGATCATCAACGGCACCAAGAACTGGATCACGAACGCCACCATCGCTGACTTCTATGTCGTCTTTGCCATCACCGATCGAGAGCGGCGCCGCGCGGGCGCCTTCATCGTCGAGAAGGACCGGCCCGGGCTCAGAGTGCCCAAGGTCCGAGCACAAGCTCGGCATCCACGGCTCCCCGACGGGCACACCGGTGTTCGAGGACGTGCGCGTGCCCGACGCGAACCGCATCGGCGAACCTGGCAAGGGCCTCTCCGTCGCGCTCGCGACGCTCGAGCGCACCCGCCTCGGCGCCGCCGCCCAGGCGGTCGGGATCGCTCAGGGCGCGATCGACCAGGCGACCACCTACGCCAGGGAAAGGGTCGCCTTCGGCAAGCCGCTCATCGACCTGCAGGGCATCCAGTTCAAGCTGGCCGACATGGAGACGCACACCGCCGCCGCCCGCGAGCTGCTCTACAAGGCCTGCGCGATGGCCGATCGCCGCGAGCCAGAACTAGGCAAGTACAGCTCCATGGCGAAGCTGTTCGCCTCCGATACCGCAATGTGGGTGACCGTCGAGGCCATTCAGGTGCTCGGCGGCTACGGTTAGCGAGCGAGCCTCATACCGCCGAGCGGCAGGGCGAAGCCGCGCTTCGATTTCGGGTATGAGCCTCGCTCGGGTTGAACTTCTCGCTTCGTGCGTCAGTTCCCAGGCCAAGCAGCCGCCGAGCGCTCCGTTGGTCTTGGTGGCCAGGCATAGCCTCCGTCCAGAGTGACGTTGCCGTCTGTAGAGCCCTAGCGGGCTGCGGCCCCGAGGGGTCGCCAAGGAGGTGCCATGGCCACCAGCTCAAGCCTACTGCGCGACCACGTGACGCTGCGGGTGCGCTCGGTAGATCGCCTCGTATTGAGTTAGCGCCGGTCTGAGCTGGTGGTTGCGTCGGTGGGAGCGGCAGGGTTCCTGCCGTGTGCAGGGAATCCTGCACAGGGTGGATCGTCGGCCGGCATGTCTTTCGGGGGGCGCGCGGGGTTGCGTGGGTCGGTCGCGGGTGGCGCGGGGCGATCACGGCGGCGGGCTTCGTGCTGAGAACGAGCGGCTGCTTGCTGAGAACGTGCGGTTGCGCTCGCAGCTTGAGGCGGCGCGGCGGGCGGGGAAGCGTCAGGCGGCGCCGTTCTCCAAGGACGACCCGAAGAAGGACCCGGCCAAGTCGGGGCGCAAGCGCGGCGAGCGGTACGGCACCAAGGCGCACCGGCCGGTCCCCGATCATGTCGATGAGGAGATCCGGGTGCCGCTGCCGGACTGTTGTCCGTGCTGCAGCGGTGAGCTGGTGTTCGAGGACGAGGTCGACCAGTACCAGGAGGATGTCGTCTGGGTGCGCGGGCACGTGCGCTGCTTTCGGGTCAGCCGTGGGCGCTGCCGGTCCTGCGGCAGGCGGGCGCAGGGCCGTCACCCTGATCAGACCAGCGATGCGCTCGGGGCCGCGGGCTCGCAGGTCGGGCCGCGGGCGGTCGCGATCGCCGCGCAGCTCAACAAGGAGCTGGGGATCCCGATGCGCAAGGTGTCAGCGGTGCTCGAGCTGCTGGGCGTGTCGGTCACGCCCGGCGGCCTGTATCACGCGATCAGCCGCCTGGCCGTCGCCGCGGAGCCGACCTGCCGGGCGCTCACGGTCGCCGTCCAGGCCAGCAGCGCGGTCGCCGCTGATGAGACCGGCTGGCGCGTCGCCGGCCGCCGCCGATGGCTGTGGGTGTTCGTCGGCGACGACGTGACGGTCTACCAGATCGCCCCCGGCCGCGGCTACGAGCAGGCCGCGGGCGTCCTCGGCGCGGGTTTCAACGGTGTCCTGGAGCGCGACGGATGGGCGCCCTACCGCCGCTTCGAAAGCGCCCAGCACCAAACGTGTCTGGCGCACCTGCTCAGGAGGGCGGGCGAGCTGATCGCCGACTCCGTCGCCGGACAGGCCAAGGTCCCGCACGCCGTGCGCCGGCTGCTGCTCGACGCCCTCGCGG
>JBOGXS010000087.1:0-4127 GCA_050693815.1 Thermoleophilaceae bacterium
GGAGCCAAGCTCGAGGACGGCCTGCGCGAGGGCCCGAGCTTCATCGCCTTCGCGCGCGAGGACGGAAGCGTGTACCACACCTACACGGTGATGGCACCCGATCGGTTCGTCGCGCCGTACCACTCGTTCCTGCTCGAGCGAACGCCGAAGGCTGAGCCCGAGGAGCCCCGCGCCTGGCGCAAGGACGAGTACCCGGACTGATCGCAGTCAGGCATTTGAGGAATTGCCGCGGGTGAGGAGCGTCCGATAGTGGCCGCTCGAACGTTACGCCCACTCTGAGATGCCGACGACTTCAAGCGAGGATAGGAAAAGGCTTGAACCCTTTGCTTTGGCGATGAGATGATCATGTCCTAGGAGGCGGCGATCCAGCTCGCCAGCTTCACCTCGCTGGCGCTGTTCATGCTCGCCGGCTCCCTGCGTGTGCTCGATGGGGCCATGACCGTCGGGGAGTTCGTCTCCTTCTCGACGCTCGTACTGCTCGCGACCTGCGCCGCCAGCTCGGCTTCGTACTGCAGGAGAGCTACCTGTTCGACGACACGATCGCGCGCAACATCGCTTTTGGCGCGAACGAGGTAGATCCCGAGCGCGTCGAGTGGGCGGCGCGCGTCGCGAGCGCGCACGACTTCATCGTCCGACTGCCGCTCGGCTACGAGACGAAGATCGGTGAGTCGGGACTCGCCCTCTCCGGGGGACAGCGCCAGCGGATCGCGATCGCGCGTTCTCTCTACCACCAGCCGCCCGTGCTGATCTTCGACGAGGCCACGAGCGCCCTCGACAGCGAATCCGAGCGAGCCGTGCAGGCGAACATGGCCGAGCTGTTCGAGGGACGCACGTCATTCGTGATCGCCCATCGCCTCTCCACTGTCCGCGACGCCGATCTGATCGTGGTGCTCGAGCGTGGCCGCCTGGTGGAGAAGGGGACCCACGAAAACCTGATGAAGCGGCAGGGGATCTACTTCTACCTGGTCAGCCAGCAGCTCGCGATGTAGGTGACAGGGAGCTGACTTGCTGCTCTCGAGTTGACAGACAAGTCGACCGGCCCGATGATCGAGACGGACGAGCCGACGGAAAGGAGCAACCGATGGACAAGCGCGAGCAGGACGCCGGCGAGCGGCGGCAGGACGACGGGGAGCGACTGGAGGAGCGGATCGACGACCTGGAGCCGGATGAGGGCACCTCGGCCGAGGTCAAGGGCGGTAGAAAGATCGGCGAGTTGGCGGGCTCGGCCGAAGGCGGTTAAGAGAGCAGCCATGAAGGATCGCGACGTGGTGCAGGAGGCGCGTGCCGGGGACCGCGAAGGCGATCGACACGTATAGGCACCAGCGCCAGTCGCGCACCTCGGTCAGCGCGCCGCCGAGCTGCAGGCCGATGGCGCCGCCCGCGCCGGCGATCCGGCGTAGATGCCGAATGCCTTGCCGCGTTCGGCGGGGTCGGTGAAGGTCGTGGCCAGGAGCGAGAGGGCGGCGGGGGCGAGCATCGCGCCGAAGGCGCCCTGCAGTGTCCTTTAAGGTCATCTGGGCCGGACGACGCGAGAGGAGCAGCCATGGCGCGGATCGAGGAGATCGTCGACGGGATCTATCGGATCTCCACCACCTACTCCGACGGCTTCGACTTCCAGTTCAACCAGTTCCTGATCGACGACGAGCGCCCGGCGCTCATCCACACGGGGATGTACGGCATGTACCACGACGTCCGCGACGCCGTCGCCGAGGTGCTCGACCCCGGCAGGCTCGAATACGTGATCCTGCTGCACTTCGAGGCCGACGAGTGCGGAGGGATGGACCGCTTCCTCGAGGGGGCACCGAGCTCGGCCCTGGCGTGCAGCGCGGCGAGCGTGCAGCTGAACGTGAGCGGCTGGAACTACCGCGGCCGGGTGGAAGGACACCAGGACGGCGAGGTGATCAACCTCGGGCAGTGCAAGCTCCGCTTCCTGGAGACGCCGCACGTCCACCACTGGGACTCGATGATGCTGTTCGAGGAGAGGACGAAGAGCCTGTTCCCCTCGGACCTCTTCATCCAACCGGGCGACCAGCCCGCGGTGGTGACCGAGGACCTCGGGACCGAGATGTGCGCCTTCTACCGGGAGGTGGGGATCTTCGCCCACGAGGATCCCGTCCGCCACGTGGTGGACCGGATAGACAAGCTGGACCCGGACTGGATCCACGGGATGCACGGTGGGAGCCTTCCGCGCGACGCGATCCCCTACTTCGTGCGCGCGCTGCGCGAGGAGCCGTTCGCGTACGAGGGCAAGGTGCTCGGGCGCGAGCTGCCCACCGAGACCGAAGCCGCGCAACGCTGACCGGCTGACCCAGCGCACGTAGTGGTGATCGCTTCCGCTGCCGGCTGACCCACTGATCCTCGTGCGGCGGCCGGGGCGAGATTCTCCCTCGCGGTCCTTCTGCCGGGTGTGGACGAGCAGCGCCTGATTCTGGTGGTGGAGGACGACGACGCCACGCGCGCGTTCCTCGTGGACAACCTCGGGGCGGACGGGTTCCGCGTCGTGGGGGCGAGCGGGGCGGGGGAGGGGCTGCGGGCGATCGAGGTGCGCCAGCCGTCGCTGGTGGTGCTGGATCTGGTGCTCGCCGACGGCAGCGGGCTCGGCCTGCTCGACCGGGTGCGCGCCGCCGACGGGCTGGCCTCGCGCATCGACCCCGAGCTGCCCGTGATCGTGCTGAGCGGCCGCGCCGGCGACGCCGACCGGGTGCGCAGCTTCGCCCGCGGGGCCGACGACCACCTCTGCAAGCCCTTCCTGTATGCCGAGCTGCTGGCCCGGGTGAGGGCGCTGCTGCGGCGCGCCGACGGCCGGCGCGGGCAGGGAGTGACGCGGGTGGGCGAGCTCACCATCGACCCGGTCACGCGGGCGGTGCGGCTGGCCGGCCGGCGCGTCGAGCTCTCGGCGAAGGAGTTCGCGCTGCTGCACGCGCTGGCCCAGCAGCCCACGCGGGTGTATCGCAAGCACGAGCTGCTGCGCGACGTCTGGGGCTACCTGTCGATGGGGAACACCCGCACCCTCGATGCGCACGCCTGCGGGCTGCGCAAGAAGCTGCGCGGGTCGGGGCGGCCCTGGGTGGTGAACGTGCGCGGGGTCGGCTACAAGCTGACGGAGCCGCTGTGAGCGCGTTCGTCGCGCTCGCCGCCCTCGCGGTCGCGGGGTGGACCGCCGCGCTCGTCCTGCTCGCGGTCGCGGGGTGGACCGCCGCGCTCGTCCTGGTGCTCTCGTTCCGCCGCCGGCTGGCACTGGTCGCGGACGCCGAGCACGAGCTGCGCGGGGCGGCCGCCGCGATCGGGCTGGCGGCGGAGCGGATCTCCCGGACCGGGTCGGGGGCGGCGTTCATGTCGCTGGTGGCGCTGCAGCTGGATCGCATCGGCGCCGCGCTCGCCGACCTGGCGGCGGCGCGATCGCGTCGCGGTGCGGCGGCGCGCGACCCGGACCTCGACGCCGGACGCCTGGCGCAGGTGCTGGGCAACCTGATCGCAAACGCGGCCGAGCACGGGACGGGCGCGGTCGACGTGAGGACGAGCCGCCGGGCCGGCGCGGTGCGGATCGAGATACGCAACCGCAATCGGCCGCGCGAGCTCGCCGACGCGGGCAGCGAAGCTGCGTCGGGCGCAGCGCCGCCCGCTCGGCTCTCGCCCGCCCCGGGACGCGGACGCGGCGTCGCGATCGCCGCTCGGGCCGCCCGCGAGCTGGGCGGCCGGCTGAGCGTCGAGGCGAGCGAGGCGACGACAGAGGTCGCGCTCGAACTGCCCGCGGAGCCCGACGCCGACGCGGCCGATCAGGCGGCATGACGCCGCGACGGAGGCGCGGCGTCGTCCTGCTCTCGCTCGCGCTCGCCAGCGGCGGCCTCGCCGCTTCGCAGGTGCGGGAGCGCGAGCGGAGCGTGGAGGCGAAGGTCGGTCCGCTGGTGCCGGTCGTGGTTGCGGCACGGGAGATCCCTCCGGACGAGCCACTGAGGTCCCGGGACCTGGCTGTCGAGCGCGTGCCCGCGCGCTACGTGCCACCCGACGCGCTCGGGACGCCGGGGCGCCTCGCGGGCGCCCGCCTCGCGGTGCCCGTGGCCGCCGGCGCCTACCTGACCGCGGCCATGTTCCAGGACGCCTCCGGCGCCCCCGGCGCTGCGCTCCGC
>JBOGXS010000088.1:0-11399 GCA_050693815.1 Thermoleophilaceae bacterium
GGAGTGGTCAGGGAAGTGAGCGTGGACGGCCCGGCCAATGTCTCGCTCATCTGCCTCTGCTGCCGAACCTCCGACCGCACCCCGGGGGCGGCGCTCGGCGCCCAGACGCTGGCCCCGCTCATCGGCAAGCGCCTGGGGATCGAGCCACGCACGATCGGAAGCCGGGCCGAGCCGCGCGAGACCACCTACGAGGAGGACCTGACCGAGTCGCGCGGCTGCCTGCTCGAGGCCGGCGGGCAGGTTGAGGACGCGCTGGGAGGTGGGCGCGTGCCGGTGCTCGCGGCCGCCGACTGCTCGATCTCGGTGACCACGCTGCCGGCCGCCCTGCGCCACCGTCCCGACGCCAAGGTGCTCTGGCTCGACGCCCACGGCGACTACAACACGCCGGACACCAGCGGCAGCGGCTACCTGGGCGGCATGTGCCTGGCCGGCGCCTGCGGCGAGTGGGACGCCGGGCTCGGCGACACGATCCCCTCCGAGCGCCTGGTGCTGGCCGGCGTGCGCGACCTGGACGACGGCGAGCGCGAGCTGCTCGAGCGCAGCCCCGCCACCGTGATCGGGGCGAGCGTGGTGGAGACGCTGGTGGCCGTGAAGAACGCGCTCGACGGGGCGCCCGCCTTCGTCCACCTCGACCTCGACGTGCTCGACCCGGAGGAGTTCCCGGCCGCAGTTCCGGCGCCGGGCGGGCTGTCGTCGGACAAGCTCTACGACCTGATGGAGGCCGTGGCCGAGGACTCGGAGCTGGTGGGGATCGAGATCACCGCCTTCGAGGCGCCCGCCGACGATGACGAGCGCGCCGACATGGCCGAGACCGCCATGCGGGTGCTCGACCCGCTGCTCGACCGGCTCTCGGTGTCAGCTTCCTGACAGTCGGGTTTTCCGAGCGCGCCCGTCTGGGACACTGACGCACCCGTGCTCCCGCGATCGCGTTCACTCCTCACGCTGCTGGTCCTCGCGCTTGCGGGGGTGGCGATCGCGGCGGCGGGCGCCGCGCACGGCGCCGGGGCCGAGAGCTGCCCGCCCAACACCACCGACGGCGGGCCGGGCGACGACGTGCTGAACGGCACCACCGGTCCGGACAACCTCCGCGGCTTCGACGGGGCGGACATCGTCAACAGCCTCCAGGCGGACGACTGCCTGGACGGCGGCGACGGCGACGACGTGATGAACGGCGGCACCGGGGACGACTCGCTCACCGGCGGCGAGGGCTTCGACACGCTCAACGGTGCGGCCGGCGAGGACCTGGTGGTGGGCGGCGACGGCGACGACGAGCTGTCGGGCGGCGGCGAGGACGACGAGCTGTCCGGCGGGCCCGGGTTCAACCTGATCCAGGGCGGCCTCGGCGACGACGAGATCGACGGCGGCAGGAACCTCGAGGACCTGAACGGAGGCCGGGGCGCCGACAGGATCGCCGCCGGCGGCGGGTTCGACTTCGTGTCCGGAGGCCTGGGCCCCGACACGCTCCGCGGCAAGGGCGGGCCGGACGACCTGGAGGGATCGCGCGGCCCCGACAGGATGTTCGGCGGGACCGGCGACGACTACATGGAGGGCGGCCTGGGCAACGACGTGCTCAAGGGCGGCCCGGGCCGGGACCGCATCGCGGGCGGGCTGGGACGCGACCGCGTCAACGGTGGCCGGGGACGGGACGTGATCGCCGCCGGCCTGTCGAACAGCATCATCCGCGGCGGGCCGGGTCGCGACCGCATCCTCGCCGCGAACGGTCGCCGCGACGCCCTGCTCGACTGCGGCCCGGGGCGCGACCGGATCCTGGTCGACGACGCCGACCGCACGCGCCGCTGCGAGCTCGTCGAGGGCAGCTGAGCCGCTCGTCGGAGCGGGAAGCGATACTTCCTGCTCGCCATGGCGAGCACGGAAAAGGTGGAAGCCGACACGCTGGTCGAGCGGCCGTCGCTGCGTTCGCTCGTGGAGGACCTGCACGCGCGGCGTGAGGCGGCGAGGCTGGGCGGCGGCGAGGAGCGCATCGCGCGCCAGCACGAGCAGGACAAGCTCACCGCGCGCGAGCGGCTTCGGCTGCTGATCGACGAGGGCAGCTTCGTCGAGCTCGGCATCCACGGCCGCCCGCACTTCTCGCAGCGGGCCATGGAGGGCAGGGAGGCGCCCGCCGACGGGGTGGTCACGGGCTACGGCAGGGTGGACGGCAGGCTCGTCGCGGTGGCCGCGTACGACTTCACGGTCATGGCCGGCTCGATGGGCATGACCGGCGAGCTCAAGGTGGCGCGCCTGCGCGAGCTGGCGCTGGGCAAGCGCATCCCCATGGTCTGGCTGCTCGACTCAGCCGGGGCCCGCATCCAGGAGGCGGCCGGGTCGCTGTTCGCCGGCACGGGCCAGCTGTTCCGCGAGGAGGTGACCGCCAGCGGGGTGATCCCCCAGGTGGCGGCGCTGATGGGCCCGTGCGCGGCCGGCACCGCCTACATCCCGGGCCTCGCGGACTTCGTGCCGATGGTCAAGGGCCGCGGCTCGATGGCCCTGGCCGGGCCGCACCTGACGAGGGCGGTCACGGGCGAGGACGTGACGCAGGAGGAGCTGGGCGGCTCGCGCGTGCACACGCGCGTGTCCGGCGTGGGCGACCTCGAGGTCGGCTCGGACGAGGAGTGCATCGACGCGATCAAGCGCTACCTGTCGTTCTTCCCGTCGAGCTGCGAGGAGCAGCCGCCGCGACGCGAGCCCTCCGACCCGGTCGACCGCATGGACGAGAAGCTGCTCGACGTGCTGCCCGACTCGCCGCGCAAGCCCTACGACATGTACGACGTGATCCGGCGAGTGGTCGACGACGGCGAGTGGTTCGACGTCAAGCCGCGCTGGGCGCGCACGCTGATCACGGCCCTGGCGCGCATGGGCGGGCGGCCCGTGGGGATCGTCGCCAACCAGCCCAAGCACCTCGGCGGCATCCTCGAGAACGACTCGGCCGACAAGGCGGCGCGCTTCGTCAACCTCTGCGACGCCTACGGCATCCCGCTGGTCTTCCTGATGGACGTGCCGGGCTTCATGGTCGGCACCAAGGTCGAGCAGGCCGGCATCATCCGCCACGGGGCCAAGATGCTCTATGCGGTCTCGCGCGCCACGGTGCCCAAGGTGACCGTGGTGATCCGCAAGGCCTACGGCGCCGGCTACTACGTGATGTGCGGCAAGGCCTACGAGCCCGACCTGATCGTGGCCTGGCCCACGGCCGAGATCTCCGTGATGGGCCCCGAGGGGGCGGTCAACATCATCTTCCGCAAGCAGATCGAGGCGTCCGACGACCCGGACGCCACGCGGGCAGAGATGATCGAGGGGATCCGCGCGACGATCGACCCCTACATCGCCGCGGGCAACGCGATGATCGACGACGTCATCGACCCGCGCGAGACGCGCCCCACGGTGATCCGCGCGCTCGAGATGGCCGCCACCAAGCGCGTGGACCGGCCGTGGCGAAGGCACGGGGTGATGCCGGTGTGACCCCAGCCGGCTGCAAACCTTCGCCCGGCGGCGTCATCGCTCGCTCGCGTGCGGAGCACGCGTCGCTCACTGCTTCCTTGCCGGAGCTCGGTTTTCGCCGGCTGGAGCCGAACGGGTGGCTGGCATGAACGAGCCGATCGAGCTGCGCCGATGAGCCGCTTCGACGATCCCTGCATCGTGACCTGCTCGATCTCGGGCGCAGTGGCGAGCCGCGAGCAGTGCCCGGCGATCCCCTACACGCCCGAGGAGTACGCCGCCGAGGCGAAGCGGGCGGTGGACGAGGGCTGCTCCATGATCCACATCCACGCCCGCACGCCGGACGGCGTCCCCTCGTACGAGGTGGCCGACTTCCGCGCGATCACCGCCGCGATCCTCGACGCGGTCGACGACGTGATCGTCAACTACTCGACCGGCGCCATCGGCGTCCCGAACGAGAAGCGGATCGAGTACCTGCGCGAGCTGCGGCCGGACGTGGCCGCGCTCAACATGAGCTCGATGAACTACGCGAAGTACTCGCGAAAGCGGCGCGACTTCGTGTTCAAGGCCGTCTTCGAGAACTCCTTCGACACGATCATCGAGTTCCTGGGCGCGATGAACGAGCTGGGCATCCGCCCCGAGCACGAGTGCTTCGACGCCGGGCACGTGGCCAACCTCGACCCGCTGATCGACATGGGCCTGCTGTCGGAGCCGCTCCAGATCTCCTGCGTGATGGGTGTGAACGGCGGGATCCGGCCCACGCCGCGCAACCTCGCCTTCATGGCAGACCAGGTGCCGGGCGGGGCCGAGGGGTCGAGCAACTGGGGCGTGATCGGGATCAGCCGCGACCAGTGGCGGCTGGTGGCCGCCGCCGCGGCATTGGGCGGCAACGTGCGGGTCGGGCTCGAGGACAACTTCTACCTGCCGGACGGCGAGATGGCGGGCTCGAACGGCGACCTGATCGCCCGCGCCCGCCGCCTGGTGGAGGACGTGGGCCGCCGCGCCGCCACAGTGGCCGAGGCACGCGAGCTGCTGGGCACGCCGCGCCGCGCGATCGCATGAGCGCTCTGTCGGAGATCAAGGTGCTCGACCTCTCGCGGCTGCTCCCGGGCGGCTTCTGCTCGCTGCTGCTCGCCGACTTCGGCGCCGAGGTGCTGAAGGTCGAGGACACCGGGATGGGCGACTACGTGCGCTGGTCGCCTCCCTACCACGAGGGTGCGGACGAGTCCGCCAAGTCCGCGCTCTTCCTTGCCCTGAACCGCGGCAAGCGCTCGATCCGGCTCAACCTCAAGGAGGCGGGCGGGCGCGAGGTGCTGCTCAGGCTCGTGCGCGAGCACGACGTGTTGCTCGAGTCGTTCCGACCCGGCGTGATGGACAGGCTCGGCGTGGGCTACGAGCGGCTGCGCGAGGAGAACCCGGGCCTCGTCTACTGCGCCGTCACCGGCTACGGTCAGGACGGCCCCTACACGGGGCGCTCGGGCCACGACATGAACTACCTGGGCCTCAACGGGCTGCTCGGGCTGACCGGCGAGGCGGGCGGCCCGCCGGTGCAGTCCGCCGGCCAGATCGCGGACCTCGGCGGGGGCGCGCTGATGGGAGCGTTCGGCATCCTCGCCGCGCTGCGCGAGCGCGAGCGCAGCGGCCGGGGACAGCTGGTGGACGTGTCGATGTTCGACGGGTCGCTCTCCTGGCTCGCCATGGTGGCGGCCGCTCACCTGTGCGACGGCTCGGCGCCCGGGCGCGGCGACCTCGAGCTGGCGGGGCGGCTGCTCTGCTACCGCCCCTACGCGTGCCGCGACGGGTGGGTCACGCTGGGAGCGCTCGAGCCGAAGTTCTGGCAGGCCTGGTGCCGCGGGGTGGGGCGCGAGGACCTGATCGAGAAGCAGTTCGAGCGGCCCGGCTCGGAGGCGCACGCCGAGGTGGAGCGCATCTTCCTCGAGCGCACGCGCGACGAGTGGCGCGAGTTCGCCTCGCGGCACGACTGCTGCCTGGAGCCCGTGCTGGAGCTCGACGAGGCGCTCGACTCCGAGCTGGTCCGCGCGCGCGAGATGGTGGTCGAGCTGGACCAGCCGGGGGCGGAGGAAGTGCGCCTGCTGGGCGTGCCGGTCAAGCTCTCGCGCACGCCGGGGGCGCCGGCCGGGCCGGGCCCCGCGCTGGGCGAGCACACCGACGAGGTGCTGGCCGCGCTCGGCTACTCCGAGGAAGAGGCGGCGGCCCTCAAGGATTCCGGCGCCGCCGCCGGCCCGCCGGCGTTCCGAAACGCGTAAGCACCGCCCGCTACGGTCCGTGGAGTGAAGCTTGCCGCCGGCGTCGTGGCGATCGCGACGCTCGTGCTCGCCGCCTGCGACGGCGGCGCAGAAGAGCGCCGGGACCGGCGGGGTTCACCCGGGCCGGAGTCCGCCTACGCGTACCCGCCCGCCCCGAGGGTGCCCGCCGGTCCGCTCGAGCCGCGCGTGGAGCGGGCGCTCACACGTCTCGTCGCGGGGGCCCTCAGCGGCGGGCTCGATCCCGATGCGCTCGAGGTCGTCGCCGCCTCGGAGGACCCGCGGGTGGGCTGGCTGCTGTCCGATGTGCTCCGCTTCACGCCCGCGAGCGAGGCGGTGGACGCCCTGGTGTCGACCATCAGCCGGGTCTCCGGGGTGGACCCGCGCGACGACCCGTCCTTCGCCGACAGCCCGTGGCTCAGCGTCACCAATCACCTGATCGCCTGGGACCTGCCGGCCGCGCCCGGCTACGCCGGCCGCAAGGCCGAGCTCTTCCTCGCCGTCGACCCGCGCTGGCGGCCCTTCTTCGCCGATCGCGACGCGGACATCGACTGGCGGTTGGTCTCGTGGGGAGGCGTCCTGATCGACGACCGCCCGCTCGGCGACCCCGATCCGTGCCCGCGCGGCTGCATCCCGGCGCTCGACGACCCGGCGCTGACTCCGGCCGCGGACGGCGACTGGTACCCCGACGACCGGACCGTCTTCGGGGTCGTGGTGGGCGGCGAGGCCGTGGCCTTTCCGAAGAACATCATGGAGGTTCACGAGCTCGTCAACATCACCGTCGGCGGGCGCCGGCTCGGCATTCCCTACTGCACCCTGTGCGGCTCGGCCCAGGCCTACCTGCTCGACTCCGTCCCCGCGGGGCTCGAGCCGCCGGTGCTTCGTACGTCGGGCCTCCTCTCGCGCTCGAACAAGGTCATGTACGACCTCAGGACGCGCTCGGTCTTCGACACCTTCACCGGGCGCGCGCTGTCGGGTCCGTTGCACGACGAGGGCGTGGTGCTCGAGCAGGTCACGGTCCTGACGAGCGACTGGGGGGAGTGGAAGGGGGCCCACCCCGGCACGCGGATCGTGGCCCAGGACGGCGGCATCGGCCGGGAGTACGAGGACGACCCGCTCGGCGGGCGCGACGACCACGGGCCGATCTTCCCCGTGGGCGACGTGGATCCCCGGCTGCCGGTCCAGGCCCAGGTCGTGGGGGTGATCGCCCCCGGCGGCGTGGCCGTGGCCTTCCCCGCCGAGGATGCCCGCAAGGCCCTCGCGGACGGACGCGACGTGATGGCCGGCGGCGTCCAGCTCACGGCGGACGGCGGTGGCCTGCGGGCCCGTGCCGTCGACGGCAGGGAGCTGCCCGCGCACCAGGCCTTCTGGTTCGCCTGGAGCCAGTTCCACCCCGGCACCGAGCTGTGGGGCCGGCCGGCTCCCTAAGCCCCATGCGTCAAACGCATGCCGCAAAGTCTTGCAATAAAAAATGCATCATCAATGCAAAACCAAGCTCGGCGTCATTTGTTTCCGAACGCGTCCCGTCGTCAATAGGCGATCACCGTGCGGATGCCCTCCTGGCGTTCCATTGCCGCGAAGGCGTCGTTGACCTCGTCGAGCGTTATGCGGCGGGTCACGAGGGCGTCCAGGTCGAGCTCTCCGGCCATGTGGCGGTCGACCAGCTCGGACACGCGGTCGCGGCCCTTGGCTCCGCCGAACGAGGCGCCGGCGATGCGCCGGCCGGTGATCAGGTAGCGCGGCACGACCTCGAGCACCTCCCCCTTGCCCGCCACCCCCGCGATCGTGCACAGGCCCCATCCCATTCGTGCCGACTCCACGGCCTGGCGCATCACCGCCACGCTGCCGGTGGCCTCGAAGGTGTAGTCCGCGCCGAACCCATCCGTCATCTCGAGGATGCGCTCGACCGTCTCCGGCCCGCCCACGAGCGTGTCCGTGGCGCCCTGCGAACGGGCGTGCTCGAGCCGATCCTCCGATAGGTCCACGGCCACGATGCGCTCCGCCCCCGACAGCCGGCAGCCGGCCACCGCCCCGAGGCCCACCAGGCCGGCGCCGAACACCACGCAGGTTGAGCCGGGCTCGACCTTCGCGACGTAGAGCGCGGCGCCGATGCCCGTGGTGGCGCCGCAGGCGAGGGTGCAGATCACGTCGAGCGGTGCCTCGGGATCGACCTTGGCCAGGGCGATCTCGGGCATGACGGTCGCCTCGGCGAAGCTGCTCGTGCCCATGAAGTGGCGGATCCGCTCGCCGTTGCGGCCCAGCCGCGTGGTGCCGTCGGGAAGGTAGCCCTGGTTCTGCTGATCGCGGATGGCCAGGCAGATGTTGGTCTTGGGCGAACGGCAGTGCACGCATTCGCGGCACTGCGGCGAGAACAGGGTGACCACGTGATCGCCGGGCGCGACGCTCGTCACGCCCTCACCGACCTCCTCGACGACGCCGGCGCCCTCGTGGCCCGGCACGGTGGGCGCGTAGCCCGACGGGTCGGCGCCGCTCGCGGTGTACAGGTCGGTGTGGCACACGCCGCACGCGGCGAGGCGCACCAGCGCCTCGCCCGGGCCGGGACCGTCGAGCTGGACCTCCTGGACGGCGAGCGGCTTCGCGAACTCCTCGAGCACGGCGGCGCGGATCCTCATGGGCGCCGACCCTACCGGCGCGCGCGGCTCGGAGCCGGTGATACGGTCGCGCCGTCGAGGAGCCTGCAAGGGAGGCGGCCATCTCGGTAGGTGCAGCACGAATCGCGCTCGTTGCGGCGCTCATGCTCACGCTGGCGCTCTGCGCCGGCGCGAGCGCGCAGCCCGCGCCGCAGCCGTACGGCACGGACGACGCCGGCGGCTTCCGCAACATCCTCCCGCCCGGCTCGAACGGCCACGCGGACGCCGGCCAGGTGATCGCCTTCTCCCTCGGGGGGCCGCTCTTCGGCACCGGGAACGAGCCGCGTCCTCCCCACAACAGCGACCAGCTCGGCCTCTACGCCGACCTGGTCTACGAGAGCCCCGGCATCACCGCGGACGACCTGACGACGTTCTTCAAGGACGCCACCTTCGGGGTGAGACCCGACGACGTGGCCAAGACGTACAGCCCGCGCGACGACGTGACGATCGTGCGCGACGAGAGCTTCGGGGTGCCCCACGTCTACGGCGCCGACCGCGCCGGCGCGATGTTCGGCGCCGGCTACGTGGGCGCCGAGGACCGCCTCTTCCTCATGGACGTGCTGCGCCACGCCGGCCGCGCGCAGCTGTCCTCGTTCATCGGCGGGTCGGAGGGCAACCGCGAGATGGACCGCAACCAGTGGCGGATCGCCCCCTACACCGAGGCCGACCTCCAGCGCCAGTTCGACCTGGGCGACGAGGTGTACGGCGAGGCCGGCGAGTCGCTCCAGGAGGACGTGACCGCCTACGTGGCCGGCATCAACAAGTACATCTGCGAGGCGCAGCCGCTGCGGCCCGACTGCACGGCCGAGCAGCGCGCCCAGATCGACGGCAAGAACGGCTCCACGCCGGCCCAGAAGCTCCCCGGCGCCTACGGCGCGATCACCCCCAACGGGCTTCCCGAGGAGAACCCCGCCCCGCGGCTCTGGACGGTGACAGACGTGATCGCCACCGCCTCGCTCGTGGGCGGCATCTTCGGCAAGGGCGGCGGGGCCGAGCTGGACGCCGCGCAGGTCCTCCAGGAGGCGATCGACCGGTTCGGCGGGGAGGCGGCCGGACGCGCGGTGTTCGGCGACTTCCGCTCCGCCGAGGACCCCGAGGCGCCGGTGACCGCCCCGGGCGAGTTCCCCTACCAGGTGCCGCCCGAGTCGCCCGACCCCGCCAGCGACGGCCGCCCCGACCCCGGCACGGTGCAGGAGGCCGAGGTGGTCGCCTCGCCCGGCCCGGGCGGGCTGCCGGGCGGGATCCTGCCCGGCTTCCCCGAGGGGGCCTCGAACGCGCTGCTGGTCTCGGGGGCCGAGTCGCAGTCGGGCCGGCCGCTCGCGGTGTTCGGCCCGCAGACGGGCTACTTCTCGCCCCAGATCCTGATGGAGATCGACATCCACGCGCCGGCCACGCGCACGCCCGACGGGCAGCTGCGCCAGGGCATCGACGCCCGCGGCGCCGCCTTCCCGGGCGTGAACCTCTACGTGCAGCTCGGACGTGGCCGCGACTACGCCTTCAGCGCCACCTCGGCCGGCCAGGACATCATCGACACCTTCGCGCTCGAGCTCTGCGAGCCCGGCGGCGGCGCGGCCACGCTCGAGTCCGATCACTACCTGTACCGCGGCGCCTGCGAGCCGATCGAGACGCTCGTCCGCGAGAACCAGTGGGCGCCCAGCGCGGCCGACCAGTCGCCGCCCGGCTCAGAGACGCTGCGGACCAACCGCACCAAGCTGGGCCTGGAGGTCGGGCGGGCCACGATCGACGGGCGGCCGTTCGTCTACACCCAGCTGCGCTCCACCTACTTCCACGAGGCCGACTCGGCGCTCGGCTTCGTCGACTTCAACGATCCCGAGAAGATGCGCACGCCGGCCGGCTTCGGCGAGGCGGCCGGCAAGATCGGCTTCACCTTCAACTGGTTCTACGTCAACCGCGACGAGATCGCGTACTTCAACTCGGGCAACAACCCGGTGCGCCAGGGCGCGACCGACCAGGACTTCCCGGTGCGCGCCTGCGGCGACGACGGCGACGACCAGTGCGAGTTCGAGTGGCGCGGCTGGGATCCGGACACCACGCCCGACAGCCCGAACATGTTCGTCTCCGAGTACACGGCGCCGGAGACGCACCCGCAGGCGGTGAACCCCGCTTTCCTGACGAGCTGGAACAACAAGCAGGCGCGCGGGTACCGGGCGGCGGACGGCAACTTCGCCTACGGGTCGATCCACCGCTCGGAGCCGCTCGACGACCGCATCGACGCGGGCATCGCGGGCGGCGAGTCGATGACCCTGCCCGAGCTGACCGACGCCATGGAGGACGCCGGCACCGTCGACCTGCGCGGGGACAAGGTGCTGCCCTTCGCGCTCGACCTGCTCGGCACGCCGGCCGACCCCGTCCTCGCCGACGCGATCGCGAAGCTGCGCGCCTGGGAGGCCGACGGCGCCCACCGCCGCGACGGGGACCGCGACGGCCACTACGAGCACCGCGAGGCGATCAAGATCGTGGACGCCTGGTGGCCGCTGTGGATCGAGGCGCAGTTCGCGCCCGTGCTCGGGGACGACCTCTACAACGCCCTCGCCCTCGAGGGCGACGGCGACGACGAGGGCATGATCGACCTCGACGACGAGCCCAACGCGAACGGAACCCACGTGGGCTCGGCCTACATCGCCGGGTGGTACGGCTACGCGGAGAAGGACCTGCGCTCGATCCTGGGCCAGAGCCCGCCCGGCGCCTACTCGCGCCAGTACTGCGGCGGCGGCGTTCGCGCCGAGTGCGAGCGGCTGCTGCGCGAGACGCTCGCCGCTGCCATCGTCGCCGCGCAGGACGAGGCCACGCTCTACCAGGACGAGACGTGCGCGGACGACGACACGCCGGGCTTCGAGGATCCGCAGCTGTGCTTCGACGCGATCGCGCACACCGCGGCCGGCGCGGTCACCCAGCCGCTGATCCACTGGATCAACCGGCCCACCTTCCAGCAGGTCGTGGAGATCCCGGCGGCGGCGCGGCGTGTCACGGCCCAGCCAGAGCGGGAGCGTGAGCGCGAGCGGCGGCGCCCGCGGCGCCGGGAGCCCGAGCC
>JBOGXS010000089.1:0-7922 GCA_050693815.1 Thermoleophilaceae bacterium
CGGCCGAGCCGGGTGCGCGCGGTAGCCGTCGTCAGGCCCCCAGCTGCTGGCTGCACAGGTAGTAGTAGATCCCGCGCCGCTTCATCAGGCTCTCGTGGTCGCCCTGCTCGGCCAGGCGGCCCTTCTCCAGCACGACGATCCGGTCGGCGTCCCGGATCGTGCTCAGCCGGTGGGCGATCACGAACGAGGTGCGCTCCTCGAAGAGCAGGTCCATGTTGTCCTGCACGGCGCGCTCGGACTCCGTGTCGAGCGCGCTAGTGGCCTCGTCGAAGATCAGCACCGGCGGGCGGTGGTACACGGCGCGGGCGATCGCTATCCGCTGCCGCTGGCCGCCCGACAGGAGCAGCCCGGTCTCCCCGATGCGCGTGTCGTAGCCGAACGGCAGCCGCTCGATGAAGTCCTGCGCGTTGGCCACCCGCGCGGCCCAGGCCACCTGCTCAGCGTCGGGCTCGTCGGTTCCGAACGCGATGTTGCGGGCGATCGTGTCGTCGAAGAGGTAGTTCTCCTGGAGCACGTAGCCGATCTGACGGCGCAGGTCGCGGTACGACAGCTCCCGCATGTCCACGCCGTCGTAGAGGATCGTCCCCTCGGTGGGCTCGAGCAGTCCGGCCAGGCAACGGATCAGCGTGGTCTTCCCGGAGCCGCTGCGTCCGACGAACGCCACGGTGGTGCCCGGCTCGACCTCCAGGTCGATCCCCTCGAGGATCGGCGTGGCCGCGGGCCCGCCGTAGGTGAACCCGAGCCCCCGGAGGCGGATCGCGCCCTCCATCGTGGTCACCGGCTTCAGCCCTGAGTGGTCGAACCCCTGCTCGGGCTCCTGCTCGATGATGTCGTTCAGCCGGTTGAGAAGCACCGAGCTTCGCTGGAGGTCGTCCCAGATCGAGAGCAGCGTGATGACGGGCGTGGTCCCGAGGACCACCAGCGTGTTGAAGGCCACGAACTCGCCCACGGTCAGGTCGTCCGCCAGCACCCGCAGCGAGCCCACCAGCAGGAACAGCGCGAGCGTCGCGAAGCTGACCACCTGGAGCGCCGCCTCGTAGACCATGATCGTGAAGTCGGCGCGGAAGAGCTTCTCGGCGAGGGCGTTGAACTGCTTCAGCATCCCCAGCCTGAAGCCCCTCTCCGCGCCGGTCACCTTCACCGACTCGATCCCCCTGATCGCGTCGATCTGATGCGAGTGGTACTTGCCGAACGCCTCCTCGAGGGTGTCGAACATCGGGCGAAGCTTGCGCTGCGAGTAGCGCATCAGGAGCGCGTAGCCCGGCGCGGTGGCGAGGAAGACGACCGCGAGCAGCCAGTCGAACACGAACATCACGACGAGCGTGGCGAGCAGCGTCGCCGCCGACGTCAGCCCGCGCACCCCGTTCTCCACCATGAACTCGCGGATCTGGCGCATGCCCGCGAGCCGCCGCTGGATGTCGCCGGTGCGGCGCGAGTTGAAGTAGCTCATCGGCAGCGCGAGGAGGCGCCCGGTCACGAAGTCGAGCGTCGAGCCGTCGAGGCTGACCGCGGTGCGAGCCAGGATGTAGCGCTGCACGAAGCTGGCCACGGTCATGGCGACCACCACCGCGACCATCGCGATCAGGATCGTGAGCAGCAGCCCCTCCTCGCGCCCGATCAGGACCTTGTCGACGATCTGCTGGGTGAAGATCGGCAGCACCATCTGAAGGGCGGCGGCGACCAGGGCGAGCACCGCCGACAGGGCGAGCCTGCGCCGGAACGGCTCGAAGAACCCGACGAGCCAGGCAAGGTTCGACTCTCCCTCGGGCGCCTGCTCGAGGCTCTCGCCGTAGCCGACCAGCGCGGCGTACCCGGTCCACTCCTCGAGGAACTCCTCGCGGTCGAGGCGCACCGGCCCTCGCGCGGGATCGGCCAGGCGCACCTTGCCGTCCGTCACGTCGTGGAGCACCAGCCAGTGGTTGCCCCCGTAGTGCACGATGGCCGGCAGCGGCAGCTCGCCCAGTCGCCCCTTCGAGGCCTTGACGGACCGCACCTCGAGCCCGAGCCTTCCCGCCCCGTCGGCTATCCCCGCGAGGCTGGTCCCGTCGGTGCTCGTGTGGACCTGCTTGCGGATGTGGGCGAGGCTCACCGACCTGCCGTAGTGCTTGCACACCATCGCCAGGCAGGCCGCGCCGCAGTCCATCTCGTCCACCTGCCACACCTGGGGGAAGCGGCGCATCCGCCGTGCAGGGGCGGCGTCCCCTTGCGCCAGCTCCTCGGCCTCCTCGGAGGGACCATCCGCGGGCTGCGCGACGATCGCGTCGATCTGCCCCTCCGAGACCTTCTCGGCCGCGACCGGCTCGGGCACGATCTCCTCGGCGAAGTCGAGCGGCACGCGCGCGGTTCGCTTGTAGTCGTAGCGCTCGATGCGCTCCTCGATCACGGAGCGGAAGACCGCGCAGTGGTCGATGAGCTGGCCGAAGCCCTCCTCGCTCAGCCGCAGCAGCTCGCAGTCGGAGATCGCCTCGACGCTCGTGGTCTGATCCGTCGCCTTCAGCAGGGACCGCTCGCCGAAGAAGTGGCCCTTGCGGAGGTACGCCAGGTCGGAGCGCTCGCCATCCTCCTCGTGGAACACCCGCAGCCGTCCCTGCCGGACGATGTACATCGGCGCCGGGGCTTCGCCCTGACGCAGCACGAGCTCGCCCTCGCGGACGGCGACGGGCTCCAGCGCGGCGATCAGCAGCTCGAGCGTCTCGGCCGGCAGGCGCGCGAACTCGGAGTAGAGGCGGAGGAAATCGCGCAGGCGGTGCCCGCGGATGTGGCGCTCGAAGAAGCCGCGGACCTCGGGGTTCAGCTGCACGAGCGCCTTGAAGACCGGCCTGTCGAGGCGCAGCGCGGCCATCGGGCCGCTGGCGCGGACGGTCGCGCTGCGGGTGGTCTCCTCGAGCAGGCCCAGCTCTCCGAAGGCGTCGCCGGCGCGCATCACGTTGAGGGACACCTCGGCGCCGTCCTCCTTGGTCTTCAGGGCGCGGGCGGTCCCGGAGACGATCACGTAGAACGCGTCGGCCTCGTCGCCCTCCTGAACGATCACCTCGCCGAAGTCGAAGGCGACGGGCTGGAAGCTGTCAGCCACGAGGCGCCGCACGTCCTCGGGCATCAGCTTCAGCATCGGGAGCTCGGCGAGAACGGCCTGGGCCCGCTCGGACCCCTCGTGCTCAAAGACGCTCATGCCAGCGCACCCGGTTGATCGCCTCCTGCCTCACCGCGCGCTCCACCAGCTCGCGCTCGGCCCGCTCGCGGATCGACGAGTCCTCGAGTGACGGGTTCGTCTTCGAGTCGACGCTCACCAGCAGGAACCGCTCTCCGACAGGCAGCGGGCCGAGCAGCTCGCCCTCCCCGGCGCTCACGAGCAGGTCCTCGAGCGGTGGCTCGGCGTCCTCGAGCAGCACGTGCAGCCGCTCCACGGACGCGCCCGCATTGCCGGCCACCTCCTCCAGCTCCATCCCGTCGTCTCGTACGCAGAGGGCCGCCTCGCGGGCCATCCCCTCGTGGGGGAAGGTCAGCGCACGGCACTGGAAGCGAAGCCAGTCGGTCTCCCGCGCCCTGACGAGCTGCTCGAGCGCCTCCGAGGTGAGGACGCGTTCCCGAAAGCGGTGAAAGGACTCCTCCAGCAGGGCGATCCGGCTCGCGGTCTCGGGCGCGCGCTCGGCCGGCGGGTCGAGCGCGGCGTGCACCGCCGCGCGAGCGGCCAGCGCGTGCGCGAAGGCCTCCAGCGCGCCGGAGCAGATCGCGTCCACCCACAGCGCCCGGCTCACCTCGCCGGCCGGCGCCGGGAAGCGAGCCGCGGTCTCGGCGAGCTCGGCGGACCAGCGCTCTCGCATGAGGCTCCTGCGGATGAAGTCCTCCCACCCCTCCACGTCGAGCTCCCAGCGCTCGAGCCAGGCCTTCATCTCGTCCCCCGCCAAGAGGTGGCGCGCGTAGCGGAACGCGCTTGCCGCGGAGCCGAGGTCGTCCTGCGAGAACGGGGCGCCCTCGGCCGCCGCGCGGTGCGCGCACGCCACCCCCTCGGCGGCGCCGGACTCGACCGTCGCCCACTCTCCCCAGGCCCGAGCGGCCAGCACCACGTCCTCCCAGCGATACCCCTCGTCGTCCACCGAGAACACCTGCCGTCCGAGCATGCCCCACCCCATCGTGCCCCGGTGCGCCGCCGGTGTCAATCTCCGGCGGCCCGGACCAGAAGTCCCCGCTCGTAGAGGGTGCGGACGGCATCGAGCGCGCCGGCCTCGACCTCGTGCTCCGCGCGCCCCTTCCTGGCCGCCACATCCGCGACGATCTGGCCGAGCGATCGATCCTCGCGAAGCGAGAAGAGGACGTCGAGCGACTCGGCGTCGACCTTCGCCTCGATCCCGGCGCCCGCGTCGAGCCGGATCACGGCCGGATGGCGGGCGTACCGTCCGTGCCGGTAGGTCAGGGCCTGGTCGATCCGATGTCCCTCGACGGGCGCGAAGGCGTCGTCGAGCAGAGCGCGATCGCTCGGGAGGGCCGCCAGGCGGTCCTGGGCGGAGAAGATGCGAAGGACCTGGTCGCCGCCTCCCGCGGGGGGCCGCCCGGACGCCTCCAGTCCCAGGAACCAACCGCCGCCACTCGCCCTCCGGCGGAGGGTCACAAGCCCCGCCCCGATCGCCTCGATGCCCTCCCGCCGGTAGTGGTCGAGCCAGCGCTCGAACGAGCGGGCGAAGGCGGGCGGTCGCGCCTCGCTGAGGTGGCGGTTCCACACCGCCGCGTACCGGAGCGGGTCGAAGCTCTGGTGGTGCAGCAGGAGGGCGTCGCAGCCGCCGCCCTCCACCCAGGCTCGCACCGGCGCCGCCGGATCTCCGCGGGGCTCGTGGACCCAGTTGCACATCACCTGGGCGAAGCCGCCGTCGGTCAGGTGACGCGCGGCCTCCGTCGCGACGAGCCGGGAGACGCCGTCCCTCGCCAGCCCCCCGTCCCGGAACTCGAACTCGGTGTCGGGCGAGATGACGAAGGGCGGGTTCGAGACGATCAGGTCGAAGCGCGCACCGCCCGCCGGATCGAACCAGCTCCCGGAGCGGCAGGTCACGTTGGACAGCTCGTTCAGGCCGGCATTCAGGCAGGCCAGGAACACGGCCCTGGGGTTGACGTCGGTGGCAAGGACCGTGCCGGTGTGCCGCGCGAGGGCGAGGGCCTGGACCCCGCAGCCGGTGCCGAGGTCGAGCGCCGAGTCGAGACCGGCCCGGATCGTCAGGCTCGCGAGCGTGCGCGCCGCCGGATTCACACCGCCGACGTAGTCGGGTCCGGCATCCGGGGAGAAGCCGTGATCCGACGCCACCAGCAGGCCGGCGTGTGGCTGGATCCGGAAGGGGGAGCGAACCGCTCCCTCCTCCCGCGCGAGCAGGCCCTCCGCCGCCAGCTCGGCGAGCTCGAGCGGGCGCAGGGCGCGCGCCGCGTCCGACGCGCTCGTGGGCTCGTCTACGAGGAAGAGGCGCGCGAGCGTCGCGAGCGCGTCGCCCTCATCCAGGAGCGCGAGGTGGAGCGGTCGATCGGCCGGGGAGGCGTCGAGGGTGGAGGGGTGGCGCAGCCGCCCGGACAGCGCGTCCTCGGAATAGCCCGCCGCCGCGAGCGCCCGGCCGAGCCGGGCAAGGGTCGGAGCGGCGGGAAGCGTGGTCCCCGCCGCTGCCCGCGATCTCAACAGGGCGAGGCGGCTGCTACTTCCAGTACATGCTCTCCGCGCCGGGAGCGATCTTCTGAGCCAGGAGCGAGTCGTGCTTCAGGTAGAGGCTGCCGCCGTCGTACTTGTAGGCCGGGACCACGCCGCCCTTGACATCCTCGGCCGCGTCCTCGGGCAGGTCGAGGTCCTCGATCCTGTCCTCGGGGACCTTGATCCACTCGCCTTCGTGCTTGTCCTCGGTCATCCCGTCCCTTCGCTCGTGGGCTACTCGTTACTCGCCGCCGTCGCAGGGATCGCCGGTCAGCGGCCGGCCCGGCCCGGCGCCCTCCGACTCGGCCAGCCGAAGGATCGGCTGGATCGCCAGGTAGAACGAGACGGCGTAGTCGCCCCCGAGGGCGCGCTCGGCACCGGCGAAGTCGTCCGAGCCGGCCAGCGTCTCGCCGGTCCCGAGCGCGTCGCGGGCGGCCGAGTCGCCGAGGGCGAGGACCACGCGGCCGTCGCGCTGGAACAGGTGGACCGGCTGCGGCAGGTCCGAACCGCGCAGGGTGAAGCCCTCCCCGCCTCCGGGAACCCCGAGCGGGCCGACCGAGTCGCCGGGCTCCTCGCTCTCGCGAGCCAGGCGTCCGACCGTCTCGAGGAAGCGGCTCGAGGCCGCCTCGTCGTCGGACTCGATCGTCAGCGCGCCGCCGAGCTCCGCGACGCTCGCGCCGCGGACGAACATGCTCCAGTCGCCCATCCAGGCGATCACGTCGCGCTCGAGGTCGAGTCGCGTGCTCAGCTCGAGCTGCTCCGCGATCGCGTCCCGACCGCCGGCCACCCCGGCGAACAGGTCGAGGTGGGCCGCGATGGTCCAGCGCTCTTCGTCCTCCAGCGCTTCGCCGTCCTCGGCGGTGTCGATCGCCTTCTTCACGCCGTCCGGATTGCCGAGGACCAGCGGCGGATGCGATCGCCGGCGCTGCCCTCGCCGGGGAAGTTGGCGACCAGGCGGTCGATCGCCGCCTTCTGGTCGCCCTCGGGCCGGAGCGTGGCCTCGCCGTATACGAGCGAGCCGGCGGGAGCGAGCGCGGCGGCGTCGGAGGAGCCGGCGTCGCGGCCACAGCCGGCGGCGACGGCGATCGCGGCGGCCAGTGCGGTCAGGGTGAGGACGATTCGTTACATGTGCACTACAGCCTGACGGTTCCGGGGCTCGCCCGCCCGGATCGCTGAGCGCCCAGCAGGGCGAGGCAGATGGCGAGGTCCTGGATGGCGAGGCCGGTGGAGTCGAACAGCGTGATTGCGTCCGGGCTCGACCGGCCCGGGGCGGAGCCGGTCAGCACGTCGCCCAGCTCGCGCACCTCCTCGCGCTCGACGCGCCCGGCCTCCACCGCCGCCGTGAGCTCGCCGCCGTGGCTGGCCTGCTCCCACTCGTCGCAGAAGAGCTCCGCGCTCGTCACGGCCTCCAGCTGCGCCTCGGACTTGCCCGGACCGTCCGCGCCGAGCATGTTCAGGTGGAGCCCGGGGTGGAGGTCGGATTGCAGCACCACCGGCTCGCCGCCCGGGGTGACGCAGGTGACCACGTCGCACGCGAGCGCCTCCTCGCGGCTGCCGACGTCCCAGCCCAGCTCGCCGGCGAGACGGCCCGCGGACTCCGGGTTGGGGTCGTAGCAGACGCCGGGCCCGTACTCGGCCGCCGCCAGGCAGCGCGCCGCCCAGGCGCCGTGGAGCCCGCAGCCAACGATCCCGACGCTGTCGGCGTCCTCGCGCGCGAGCTCCTGGGCGGCCACGGCGGCCACGGCGCCCGTGCGCAGGGCGGTCACAGCACGCACGTCCACGAGCGCCAGGGGCTCGCCGTCAGAGGCGGAGGACACGCAGATCACCCCCATCACCACCGGCAGCCCCGCCGCGGGGTTGCCCGGGAACGAGGTGACCCACTTGAGGATGGCCAGACCCGCGCCCCTGGCGGGCATGGCACGGAAGTCGCCGTGCGGATAGGCGTCGAGGTAGACCTTGGGCGGCATCTGCCACTCGCCGCCGGCGTACTCGACGAAGCCGTCGCGCACGCGCTCGATCGCGTCGGCCGGGGAGATCGCATCGAGCACGACCTCCTGGGGGAAGACGGGAATCTGGGGCACGCCCGACTACGCTATCCGGCCCGTGACGCGCACCGGCAAGCAGCGCCCGGCACGCCCGCGCATCGAAGTCCGACAATCGGCCTCACCCGAGGAGGCGGCGGCGATCGCGGCCGCCATCGAGCAATTCCTGCGCGATACCGCGCCGCCGCCGGCCGCGCCCGGGCCGTCGCTCAGCCCGTGGG
>JBOGXS010000090.1:0-3169 GCA_050693815.1 Thermoleophilaceae bacterium
GGCCCAGCACGGAGCCGGCGCGCAGCACGAGCTCGCCGGCGCGGATGTCCTCGCCGGCCCGGCGGATGTTGGCGCCCGGGCGCGAGTCGTCGACGCGCACGGCGGCGGGCTCGCTCCGCTCCGCGGCGGGCTCGCACCGCTCCACCGGCACGACCGCGGTCGCCCCCTCCGGGATCCCCGCTCCCGTCGAGATCCTTATCGCTGTGCCCGGCTCCACGCGCTCCCGCGCCGGGTGGCCCGCACGCGCCTCGCCGACCACCTCGAGCTCCGCGGCCGGCCCCGCGACCGCCGCGTAGCCGTCCAGCGCGGAGCTGTCGAAGGGGGGCACGTCGATCGCGCTCCGGACGTCCGCCGAGAGCACCCGCCCGAGCGCGGCCGCCACCCCGACGTCCTCGGCCGGCAGCGGCCGGACGGCCTCCAGCACGCGCCGGCGGCCCTCGTCGATCGACACCAGGTCGCTCACCCGCACCATCTTTCCACGCAAAAACCGGGTCTACTCCGCCGTTTGCCGGAGTAGGATCGTCAGCCGCCCGCCGCACGCACCCGGCCCGGCCGGGTACGCGCGGATCGATCAGAGATTGTCCGGGTGAAGCAACTGACTTCCGTCGCATGACACCAATCCGGGGCCCGCTAGCGCGCCTCGACCGCTCCAGGGATGAGCTCGCCAAGGCCTGGCTCGTCCGGCTGATCGAGCGGGCCTCGCTGGACGAGATCAGCGAGCTGCCGACGGAGCGCATCGCCCGGGAGCTCCCCGAGCTGATCAGCGACATCGTCGGATCGGTCGCGGAGACCAACGGCGATCCCTACGAGCTGAGCGAGGAGCAGGCGGAGCGAGCGGCGTCGCTGGCCGGGCTGCGCGGCGTCCGGGACACCAGCGCGGCCGAGGTCGCGCGCGACATCGCCGCCCTGCAGGCCGTGCTGGTGCGCGCGCTTCGCGACGAGCTCGCCGAGCGCGAGCCGCGGCAGTTCGCCGAGGCCGTCGAGCGCCTGGCCGAGGCCACCGGAGCGATCCAGGCCCGGGCGGCCGAGGAGCTCGTTCGCCGCCGCTCGCGTGAGCTCGAGTCCCAGGCGAACACCGACGCGCTCACCGGCCTCGGCAACCTGCGGCAGATGCAGAGGCAGATCGCCCACATGCTCGAGGTCCAGAAGCGCTACGGCCACCCGTTCGGGGTGCTGCTGATGGACGTCGACGGGCTCAAGCGGGTCAACGACTCCCACGGCCACCAGGCCGGCGACCGCGTGCTGATGCAGGTGGCGATGGCGCTGCGGCGCTCGATCCGCAACGTCGACGTGGCCGCCCGCCTGGGCGGGGACGAGTTCTGCGTGCTGGCGCCCGAGCAGGAGTCCGACGCCGCCATGACGCTCGCCGAGCGCCTGGCCACCGCCGTCGAGGAGGAGGTGGCCACCCCGGAGGACCCGCCCGTGGGCCTCTCGATCGGCGTGGTCTCCTGCCCCAGCCACGGCAACGACGCCGAGACGCTGATCGACGGCGCCGACCGCGCGATGTACCGCGCCAAGGCGGCCGGTGACAACGTCGCGCTGGGCGAGCCGCCCCCGGCCGAGATGGCCGAGGGGGCCCAGTCGTAGGCGCCGCGCCGCCGCCGCGCTACTCGATCAGGCCGTGGCGGATGCCGATGGCCACGGCCTGGGTGCGCGTCGAGGCCTCCAGCTTCGCCAGGATCCGCTTGGTGTGGGTGCGCACGGTCTCGGTGGAGAGGCCGAGCTTCTCGGCGACCGCGTCGGTCTGCATGCCGTCGGCCAGCATCTGGAGGATCTCGCGCTGGCGGGCGCTGAGGGTGCGGTCCGCGTCGTCGAGCACGATGGTCGAGGAGAGCCCCGGATCGACGTAGAACTCGCCCGCGCGGGCCGCCTCGATGGCGCGGATCAGGTCCTCGGAGGGAGAGTCCTTGCGCACGTAGCCCTTCACGCCGGCCTTGAGCGCCTCGCTCAGCAGGCGCGCCCCGCCGTCGGAGGTGAACACCACGATCGGCGCCTTCAGCTCGCTTCGCAGGCGGCCCACGACCTCGCCGACGTCGACGCCGACGCACCACGGGTCGATGATCACCACGTCCGGCGGGTTGTCGCCGTTGAGCACGCGGGCGGCGTCCTCGAGCGACGTCGCGTCGCTGATCGTGGAGTCGCCGAAGGCCTGCTCGAGCACCGCCCGGACGCCGGCTCGGACCACCGGATGGTCGTCGACGATGAGGCAGCGGGGCGATTCCTTCACGCCGGTTGGCATCGCCGGGTAAGCATACTCCGAAAGCGTGGCCGCTCACCGGAGCGGAGGATGCCGGGCCGCCCGTGGCGGGCACACGGGGGCGGGGAGGCCAGGCCGCGGCTGCCGGCGAAGGCTACGGCCGTGGCAGCCGGCGCAGCACTCCGCGCGCGACGCCGTTAGCCACCCGCGCGCCGGTCGCGGCGATCCCGGCGACGGTCCGGATCGCCTCTCCGATCGGATCGCCGTCCCGGGAGGCGGGGGCCGGAGGGTCCGGCGGGGTGGGCCGCGGACGGCGGCGGGGGGTGGAGGCCGAGGAGGGCCGCGCCGCGGCAGCTTCCCTTCCCGCCCGCTTCTCGGCAGCTTCGCTTCCCGCCCGCTTCTCGCTTCGCCGGCCGGGTCGCGAGCGCGGCAGGTTCTCGAGCACGCCTCGGTCGTCCGTCATGGCCGGGGAGTCTAGTCCTCGCGGGATCGGGTACAGGCTCACGAGGCGCCTGCCGAGAGGTTTCGGGCGTGACCCGGAGCGGGGACAAGCTGGTTGACTGGCTAGTCACCGGAAATTCCGCTTTGTGCCGCTTGACTTCACTATCTGTAGCGTTACTGTTGAAACAGTCTGCTTGACTGGGCCCTGCACCAGCCCGTTGGGCCCTGCCTGACGCCAAGGAACCGAATGTCCGTAGCCGAACTGCAAGAGCTCGAGGAAGTCCGACTTCTGGTGGCCAAGGGCCGCACGACCGGCGTGCTCACGTACGCCGAGGTCGCCACCGCGCTGGCCGAGGTCGAGCTCGACGAGGGCGACGTCGAGGAGCTGCACGGCTACCTCGAGAAGAGCGAGATCGAGCTGGTCGAGGACGACCCCACGGCCGCCGAGCCGCAGGTGGAGCGCGCGGTCGACCGGCGCAGCCGCCGCAAGAAGGCGGCGATCGACCTCAAGCCGGACATGACGACCGACTC
>JBOGXS010000091.1:0-11404 GCA_050693815.1 Thermoleophilaceae bacterium
GTTGTCGGGGATGACGCGGGCGATCGGCGGGACGCTCACGGGCCCCGACTGTACTAGTGGTCCCTCCGACAAGCTCGTGCCCGCTTCGCCGAGCAAAAGTCGAGCATGGCAAGGAGCCGCGAAGCCGGCATAGCAGGGCTATGGCGGCGAGCGGGGACGCCGCCAGGCGAAGACTTGCAGCCGGCAAGCGGGTGCGAACTTGGAGGAGCGACCACTAGCCCGGCGAGAGGTTCGGCATGCTCGGGTCGATCGGCTCCATCGCGTCGGAGTTAACGCCGGTCGAGCGCTTGGCGCTCGAGCGCCCGTCGGGCTCGTGCCCGTCCTGCTTCTCGTAGTTCCCGCGCGCGTTGCCCTGCGTCACGCCCGGCGTGTGCGCGGGCAGGTCCGGCTTCACGTCCGCCTTGCCGACCCTTATGCCTGCCATCAGGCCACCTCCTCGAAGAATCGTTCGATCTCCCTCCACACCTCTTCCCCGCCGCTCAGCCCGCGCCAGCGGGTGCGGATCAGACCGGCTAGGCGGTAGCAGTCCTCGATCGGCACGACGAGGTGCATGCTCGCACCGCGCGCGCGGTTGACCAGCAGGGCCTCCACGTCGGGCTCGAGCGTGGCGAGCACCGGGTTGTCGAGCTCGAGGTCCTCCCACGCGTCCAGCTCGAGCTGCGACTCGGTGGCCCCCATCGGCCCCGGGTAGAAGGCCTGGACCCGCCCGTCCTCGCTCGAGAAGAAGAAGAACGCCATGTCGACGGGAATCCGGAGCCGCGCCCAGGCGGCCTCGTCCATGACGAAGTCATCGAGCGCCAGCCGGCGGTCCGGCACGAGCCGGTAGTGCGCGCCCGCGCCGCCCGCGGCCGGCCGCTCGAAAAGGATCCGGCACGCCTGGCAAGCGCACATCAGCTCCCGCGTGGAAAGATCGAACAGGTGGCGGTGCTGCGACGGGATGGGCTCGCCGCAAAGGTCGCAGCGCTCGAGCTCCTGCTCGGCCTCCACCGTGACCTGGCGCGCTAGCTGGATCAGCTTGGGTGTGGCCACGGCTCAGCCGACTCCCGCCGGGAGGGCCACCTTGGCGATTCCCGCGTCGTCGGTGAGCAGGGGCACGGGCTCCAGAGAGAGCTGAGGCTCCTCCAGGCAGCGGCCGACCCGGCGCACGTCGAAGCTTCGGCCGCATTCCGGGCAACCCATCTCGCCGTTCGCGAGGGGAGCGCCCTCGAGCGATCCCTCGCAGCCCGGGCAGCTGTTTCGGTAGGCGTAGAGGTCCTCGTCGAGTGAGGCGAACACCAGCGATGCGCCAGCCACCTTCTTGACGAGCGTGCTGCGCGCCCTCAGCTCTGGCAGCCCGCCAACCGTCTCCCACTCACCACTCAACGAGTCCGAGACCTCCAGCTGCAGCAACGCGGGACCAGAGGTCCCCTCGGCCTCGACCCGGTCCACCTCGGGAGCGGCCTGCAGGATCGCGTCCTCGATGGCCAGCTTGAGGGTCATCGTCGAGGACGGGCACCCCTCGCAGCTGCCGTGCAGCCGCAGCCGCACCAAGCCCCCCTCCACCGCGACGAGCTCGACGTTCCCCCCATGCGACTCCAGGTACGGTCGCACGCTCTCGAGCGCCTCCCGCACACGGTCCTCCACCGGCACCGGGTGCAGGTCGTGCAGCAGGAGCAGATGCGAGACGAGCTCGTCCTCGGCCAGCGCCGAGGCGTCGACCCGCTCGAGGATCCGCCGCAGGCCCTCTCCGTACATGTCGAGGAGGGCCTGTGCCAACTCGGTGCCGGTCTCGTCGACCTCCTCGAGGAGGCGCTCGACCTGGGCTACTCGCTCGTCCAAGGCCGGGCCTAGCCCCCCTGGGCGCCGAACATCGGCGAGTGCGTCCGCTTGAGCACCTTGCCGCCGCCCAGGTACATGTGCACCCCGCACGGCAGGCACGGGTCGAAGCTGCGCACCGCGCGCATGACGTCGATGCCGCGGAAGTCGTCCGGGCCGTTCTCCTCGAAGATCGGCTGGCCGGTCACCGCGTCCTCGTAGGGGCCGAGCGTGCCGTACGAGTCCGTGGGGCTTCCGTTCCACGGCGTGGGCGGGTACGGGTGGTAGTTCGCGATCTTCCCGTCCCGGATCACCATGTGGTGCGAGAGCACGCCCCGCACCGCCTCGTGGAAGCCGCAGCCGATCGCCTCGTCCGGGACGTCGAAGTCCTCGAACACCTTGGTCTGCCCCGAGCGCACCTCGGTCAGGCCCTGGTCCACGAAGTGCAGCGCCATCGCCGCGGCGTAGGCGATGAAGTAGACCCGCGCCCGGTCGCGCTCGATCGCGTTCGACCACTGCGGGATGCGCCACTCGAGCTTGGCCTCGGGCGTGTCCGGGGTCTGCGGCAGCGTGATGTCCACCCCGTCGCCCGTGGCCTTCACGAACGGGGTGTCGACCTTGTTGGCGAGCGCCGTGACCCACAGACGCGCCAGCGCGCCGCCGCCGGTGTCGAGCGCCAGGTGGTCGCCGGTGCGCCCGTCGAACCAGCGCGGGCTCATCACCCACGAGTAGTTGCCGCCCTCGAGGTCGCGCTTCTGCGGCTTCGGGATCGTCGTCTGGTTCCAGGGGTGGCGCCTGTCGACCGGATTCCCGAGCGGATCCTTCGGCACGAAGGTCTCCTCGTTCTCCCAGTCCTGGTAGTAGGAGCTCCCGAGCAGGATCCGGATGCCCAGGTTGATGTCCACCAGGTTCGTGGTCACGAGCTCGCCGTCCACCACCACGCCCGGGGTCACGAACATCTGGTTGCCCCAGTGGTTCATGTTGCGGTAGTCGTAGTCCACGTGCTCCGGGTTGTTGAACGCCCCCCAGCAGCCCAGCAGCACCCGCCGCCGCCCGACCTCCTCGTAGCCCGGCAGGGCCTCGTAGAAGAAGTCGAACACGTCGTCGTTCATCGCCACGACCTTCTTGACGAAGTCGAGGCAGCGGGTGAGGCGGACCAGGTAGTCCGTGAACAGCGTGGGCGTGGCCACGGTCCCGACCCCGCCCGGGTAGATCGTCGAGGGGTGCACGTGGCGCCCCTCCATCAGGCAGATCATCTCGCGCGTGATGCGGCTCATCACGAGCGCCTCGCGGTAGGTCTCGCCGGTGAACGGGTTGTACGAGCGCATGATGTCGGCGATCGTGCGGTATCCGTGCACGTGGCCGCGCGGCGCCTCGGCCTTCTCGGCCTTCTCGAGCACGCTGGGATTGGTGTCCTTGACCATCTGCTCGCAGAAGTCCACGAACACCAGGTTGTCCTGGAAGATCGTGTGGTCGAAGATGTACTCCGCCGCCTCGCCCAGGTTCACGATCCACTCGCCCAGCGGCGGCGTCTTGACGCCGTAGGCCATGTTCTGGGCGTACATCGAGCAGACCGCGTGGTTGTCGCCGCAGATGCCGCAGATGCGGCTGGTGATGAAGTGCGCGTCGCGCGGGTCCTTGCCCTTCATGAACACGCTGTAGCCGCGGAACATCGACGACGTGCTCTTGCAGCGCACCACCTCGCGCTGCTTGAAGTCGATCTTCGTGTAGATGCCGAGGTTCCCGACGATCCTCGTGATCGGGTCCCACGCCATGTCGACGACTTGACCGGCCTCGGGCCTGATCTCTTCACGTACTGCCATGGCTCGTCTCCTCCCTGATCCTCGTCAGGCCCTGGGCTGGTAGCCCGTCGTGAGCTCGTCGCGGTTGTGCCGCCACTTTGGCTCCTTGTTCACGGTCTTGTTGGTGATGCCGCGCAGCCTGCGGACCATCGAGCCGTAGGCCCCGGTCATCGCCGACGACACCGACCCGCCCGGCGGCGCGTCCATGAACGGCATGAACTTGTCCGGGAAGCCGGGCATCGTGCAGCCGATGCAGATGCCGCCCACGTTGGGGCAGCCGCCCAGGCCGCCCATCCAGCCGCGCTTGGGCACGTTGCAGTTGACAACCGGGCCCCAGCAGCCGGCCTTCACCAGGCACTTCGGCGAGTTGTAGTCCTTGGCGAAGTCGCCCTGCTCGTAGTAGCCGGCGCGGTCGCAGCCCTCGTGCACGGTCTTCGAGAAGATCCACTGGGGGCGCAGCGCCGAGTCGAGCGGGATCATCGGCGCCATGCCCGCCGCCTGGTAGAGCAGCCAGGTCAGGGTCTCCATGAAGTTGTCCGGCTGCACCGGGCAGCCCGGCACGTTCACGATCGGCACGCCGAACGCGGAGCGGAAGTCCCACCCGAGGTAGTCGGCCAGGCCCATGCAGCCGGTGGGGTTGCCGGCCATCGCGTGGATGCCGCCGTAGGTGGCGCAGGTGCCGATCGCCACCGTCGCGAACGAGCCCGGGGCCAGGCGGTCGATCCACCAGGGGATCGTGAGCGGGTCGCCGGTGGCCTCGTCGTTACCGAAGGAGCTCCAGTAACCGTCGCCGTTGATGTTCTCGTTCGGGATGGAGCCTTCCATCACGAACACGTACGGCGCGCCGAGCGAGCCGTTGGCGGCCTGCCGGAAGGGCTGGAGGAACTCCTCGCCGCCGAGCGTGGGCGAGAGCAGCTTGTTGTGGAGGTGGACCTTCGGCAGACCGGGGATGGCGCCCAGCAGCACCTCCTCGATGCTCGGCTGGGAGGCCGCCGTGACCGACACCGAGTCCCCGTCGCAGCTCATGCCCTCGGAGATCCACAGGATGTGGACCTCCTCTACGCCCTGTGCGGCCGTCGCTTCCATCTCACCCTCCGCTCGTCGGGGTCATGTCTTGCGCAAGCAGCGGGCGTGGCCCGCTGCGCAGCGTCTGCTGTTCCTCTTCAAGCTCCAGCGAGTCCACCCGCAGCTCCTCGCCGCGGGTCACCTCCACGTCGAGCCCGCCGCAGTGCGCGCAGGACAGCGGGAACGCCGGGAGCGGCGTATCGGCCCAGCAGTCGCGGCAGCGCCCGCCGGCGGGCACCTCCTCCATCCTCAGCTCGGCGCCCTCGAGCTCCGTGCCCTGGGCCACGAGCTCGAACGCGAACTCGAGCGCCGACGGCACCACCTGGCGCAGGTGGCCGACCTTCAGCTCCACCACCGCCACCCGCCGGCCGCGCGCGTGCCGGAGCGCCACGTCCACGACGCCCTCCGCTATCGACAGCTCGTGCATCAGCAGATCCTCGGCAGCGGGTCGCCCGCCAGCAGGTCCATCACCCGCCGGCCGCCGAAGGCGGTGTCCACCAGCACCATCCCGGGCGGCTCGGTCCTCACCTCGCCGATCTCGGCCGCCTCCTCTGAGCCCTCCACCGAGCGCAGCGCGGCGAGCGCGGCGTCGGCGGCCTCGGGGGCAACGAAGGCCACCAGCTTGCCCTCGTTGGCCACGTACATGGGGTCGATGCCGAGCAGCTCGGCCGCTCCGGCCACGGCGGGCTTCACCGGCACGGCGGCCTCGCTCACGAGCATCGCCACGTTCGAGGCCCGGGCCAGCTCGTTGAGCGCCGATGCCACGCCGCCGCGGGTGGCGTCCCGCATGCAGCGGAGCGACGGTCCGGCGTCCTCCAAGAGCGCGTCCACGGCGGGCCAGAGCGAGCGCGTGTCGGACTCGATCTCCGCCTCCAGCTCGAACTCGCCCCGGGCCAGCATGATCGCAGTGCCGTGCTCGCCGATCGGGCCCGACACGACGATCCGGTCACCAGGGCGGAGCGCGGCCGTTGACATCGAGGCCCTTGGGTCGACGGCCCCGAGTCCGCTGGTACAGGCGTACATCCCGTCCGCGTGGCCGCGCTCCACGACCTTGGTGTCTCCGGTCACCACGTCGACCCCCGCGCGCTCCGCCGCTCGCGCGGCGGCCTCGACCTCGTGCCGGAGCTCCTCCGCTCCCAACCCCTCCTCCAGGATCAGCGACAGGCTCAGCGCGAGCGGGCGCGCGCCGGACACCGCCAGGTCGTTGACCGTCCCGTTCACGGCCAGCTCGCCGATCGAGCCGCCGGGGAAGCGCAGCGGCCGGACCACGAAGCTGTCTGTGGTGAGGGCCATGCGCGTGCCGTTCGCCTCGACCGCCCCGGCGTCGCCGAGGGCGGCGAGCGAGTCGTTCTCGAAGGCCGGCAGCAGCAGGCCCTCGATCAGCGACTGGGTGGCCTTTCCGCCCGCCCCGTGCGACATCGTGATCTGCTCGTCGCGAAAGCGCGCCCGCTTGCCGCGCGCGGTTTCGATGATGCCGAGGATCCGCTCCTCCCGCGTCGCGCCGGTCACACGACCTCCCGCTCCCGCGCGTAGCGGCCGTAGTTGTAGTAGGCGGCGCAGGCGCCCTCCGGCGAGACCATGCAGGTGCCGATCGGCCGCTCCGGGGTGCAGGCCGTGCCGAACACCTTGCACTCCCAGGGCTTGATCACGCCCTTGAGCACCTCGCCGCACTGGCAGGCCTTCGGGTCGGCCACGCGCACCCCCGGCACCGACCAGCGGCGCTCGGCGTCGAGGTCGGCGTAGGCCTCAGTCAGCGCCAGGGCGCTCTGCGAGATGAAGCCGAGCCCGCGCCACTCGAAGTGCGGGCGCAGCTCGAAGACCTCGGCCATGATCTCGAGCGCGCGCAGGTTGCCCTCGTAGGGCACCACCCGCTTGTACTGGTTCTCGACCTCGCAGCGTCCCTCGGCCAGCTGGCGCAGGATCATCTGGACCGACTGGAGCACGTCGAGCGGCTCGAAGCCCGACACGACCAGGGGCTTGCCGTAGTCGGCCGGGATGAACTCGAACGGCCGCGCGCCCACCACGGTCGACACGTGCCCCGGGCCGACGAAGCCGTCGAGGCGCAGGTCGGGCGAGTCGAGCAGCGCGCGAAGCGGCGGCACGATCGTCACGTGGTTGCACATGCAGAAGAAGTTCGGGACCTCCTCGGCGCGCGCCCGCTTGAGCGTGAGCGCCGTGGATGGCGCGGTCGTCTCGAAGCCGATGGCGAAGAAGACCACGTCGCGGTCCGGGTTCCGCTTGGCGAGCCGCAGCGCGTCGAGCGGCGAGTAGACCATCCGCACGTCGGCGCCGTCGGCCTTGGCGTCGAGCAGGCTGCCGTTCGAGCCGGGCACGCGCAGCATGTCGCCGAAGCAGGCGAAGATCACGCCGGGCTGCTTGGCGAGCGCGATGCCGTCGTCCACGCGCCCCATCGGGATCACGCAGACCGGGCAGCCGGGGCCGTGCACCAGCTCGACGTTCTCCGGCAGCAGGTCGTCGATGCCGTACTTGTAGATCGAGTGCGTGTGGCCGCCGCAGACCTCCATCACCTTGTAGCGACGACCGGGCTCGACCAGCGAGACGATCTCGCCGGCGACCACACGCCCGAGCTCGGGGTCCCGGAACTCGTCGACGAATTTCACGCGGCCACCCTCTGCAGCGCCGTCCCCGCGTGCACGAGCAGCCCGTCCCCGGGGGCGACCGGCCCGACCAGCTCGATCTCCACGCTCTCCCGCTCGCCGCCCGCCTCGCAGAGGGCGAGCCCGCGCTCGGCGTCCACGCGGAGCACGGTCATCTCGACCGCCACGTCGCCGCAGGTGATGCAGCGATCCTCGTGATCGCAGTAGGTCACTCGATCACGCTCGCCTTCAGCTCCTCCAGCTCGGCCTCGTACTCGGCGCCCATGGCCTCGAGCAGCCTGCGTGTGGCGAGCGCCTCCTCCTCGTCGACCTTCGAGAGCGCGAAGCCGACGTGGATCAGGACCCAGTCGCCGGGCACAGCGGGCTCGCCCGCGCCGTCGAGCAGCCCGATATTGACCTTCCGTCTTACGCCGGCGACGTCGACCTGAGCCAGGCGGTTGGCGTCGTCGACGACCTCAACAATCTGGCCTGGAATGGCCAGGCACATGGTCGTCGACCTTTCCTACGGGGCGGGATGCACGTAGAGGCTGTGTACCACCTTGCGACAGCCGTTGCAATCCCCAATTCGGGTGGCTGTTCGCGCGCCAACCGCCTCGTGTTCAGGCGCCGAGAGCCTGCCCCCAGCGTGCCCGCTCGGCGAACTCGAGCAGGCGGTGGAAGTACCCCTCCACGGGCGGCGCGGGTCCAAGGCCGCGGTCGTCGAAGCGCACGCGCATCGAGAAGTAGGGAAAGTAGGCCTCCATCTTGCGCAGGCCGGCGTGCCTCCGGCGCAGCCAGGGGTGCACGAGGCGACGGTACGCGATCGGCGGCAGCACGGTCGGCGGCTTTCGGTCCAGGTGCTGCGAGGCCAGCTCGAGCAGCCGCCCCACCGTCGTGGCGTTGCGGCCGGCCACGAGGTGGAAGGTGCCGTCGGGGCCGCCGTCGGTCAGCTCGACCGCGCGGTCGGCGACGTAGTCGATCGGCACGATGTCCACCGGCGCCGACCGGCGCGCTGGGATCGCCGGGATCCTGCCGCGCGCGAAGGCCTTGAGCGGCCCGTACAGCACGTTGAAGGACGAGGTGCGGCCGGTGCGGCTGTCGCCCACCACGATGCTGGGGCGCAGGATCTGCAGCGGGAGGCGGGCGGCGCGCTCGCGCACCATGCGCTCGGCCTCGAACTTGGAGCGCTCGTAGGGGTTGCGGAAGCGCTGGCCGACGTCGAGCTGGTTCTCGCGGAACAGCCTGCGCGGCTCGCCCGCCACGTAGGCGGTGGAGATGTAGCTCAGCCGCTCGAGCCGGCGGCAGCGCTCGGCCAGCTCGACCACGTGGCGGGTGCCGTCTACGTTCACGCGGCGCGACTCCTCGAGCGAGAGGTCGAACGACACCGAGGCGGCGCAGTGGAGGACGGTCGTGACCTGCTCGGCCAGCCGCGCCGCCGCGTCCGGCGCGAGCCCGAGCCCGGGCCGCTCGATGTCGCCAGCGACCGCCTCCAGGCGGGCATGGCGAGGCAGCCGCTCGGCGGCGGCGTCGTCGCTCTCGGCGCGCACGAGCGCGTGGACCCGGTGCCCCCGTTGCAGGAGGCGGTCGAGGATCTCCTTCCCTACGAAGCCCGTGGCGCCGGTCAGGAGCCAGGCGCCCATACCCGAGGCCTATCCGTGCGGTGGGGATCCCAAACGTCCCCGCGGGCTCCCGCCAGCCGGGCCCGCTCTCCGCACCGTCCTGCCCTGGTGTTGCCAGGCGACACCTATCCAGGACGGTGGCCCGATGGCGGCCGGGTCTAAACCACCTTTCGCACTGCGCTCAGGCGACGACCTCCATGCCGACCCTGTCCTCCTCGGTGGCGGCGCGGGGGTTCTCCACGGCGAGCACGGCGTCGAGCGCGGCGATCGCCACGGCGAGCTGGGAGAGGTCGGGCTCGCGCGTGGTCAGGCGCTGGAGCTGCATGCCCGGCCACATCAGCACGCGAGCCCAGCGCTTGGTGCGGTTGCGGCCGAACCACTTGATCAGCTCGAAGGCCAGCCCGGCCACGATCGGGATGCCCAGCACCCTCGAGATGAACAGCCAGTGCCAGTCGAGCTTGCCCAGCGGCGCGAAGACCACGACCGCCACGATCATCACCAGCAGCAGGAAGCTCGTGCCGCAGCGCGGGTGGAAGCGCGAGTACTTCCGGGCGTTCTCCGGGGTGAGCTGCTCGCCCGCCTCGTAGCACGAGATCGTCTTGTGCTCGGCGCCGTGGTACTGGAACACGCGCTGCAGGTCCGGCATGCGCGAGATCAGCCAGAGGTAGGCGAGGAAGATCGAGACCCGGACGAGCTTCTCGATCACGACGAAGACGATCGAGTTGGGGATGTCGTCGGAGAAGATGTTGGTCAGGCCCGCCGGGAGCAGGAAGAAGAGGCCGATCGCGAACAGCAGCGCGAAGGCGATCGTGCCCGCCCAGGCGCCGCCGCCGATCTCCTGCCGCTCGCCCTGCTCGTCGGCCGGCATCTGGGCGTTGGCCGAGATTCCCAGCGCGCGGAACCCGATCTTGAGCGACTCGGCCAGGGCGACCACGCCGCGCACCACCGGCAGCCGCAGCAGCCGGTGGCGCTTCGTCCACGACACGAGCGGCTCCGAGATCACCTCGATCCCGCCCTTGGCGCCCTCCTTCGAGTCCGCACCTCCGGCGGCGAGCTGCTCCTCGGACGGCTGGCGCACGGCCACCGCCCAGGTGGAGATGCCGCGCATCATCACGCCCTCGAGCACGGCCTGCCCGCCGATCGGCGCGTCCTTGGTGGCCTCGCGGGCGCTCACTGTGGGGATGGTATCGGCGGCCGGCGGGGCGGCCTACAGGTCACCGCACGCGACCCGGTGGGCGTTGTCGGCCTCTGACGACTCGACGATCACGCCGTCGGGATCGGCAATCGACTCGACCGAGCTGGTGCACTCCGGGCCTCGAATGGCCACCTCGTGCACCTCACCGGGGCGCAGCGAGGAGACGCTCGCGGCGTCCACCACCGAGCCGTCCACGGAGAGGCGCACGGCGATGTCCGCCGCGCGCGCGTCACCCCGGTTGGACACCTCCGTCACGTAGCGGAGCACGCCCGGCACCGTGGTGCGCTCGGCGCGCACGAGCCGGCTGGTCAGGTTGGGCAGGGCCACGTACTGCCGGCACGCACGCGAGCGGCGCCGCCTGCGCTCGACGAGCTCGCCGTCGGCCGAGTACCAGCGAAAGCTGACCCGCATGCGGTAGACGGCGCCTCGCCGAAGACCGCGAACCGCCTGGCGGTAGCGGAAGGCCCGCACGCCGGCCATCGACCTGCGCCAGCGCGACAGGCCAGGCGCCTTGACGGCGACGTAGCGTCCGAGCTGCTTCTCGAGCAGCGTGAAGCGCATCCACATGCGCTCGCTGGCGTCGACCTGGCGCATGCGGGCGTAGAACGCCGCCGAGCTCTCCTCGACCGAGCACTCGGCCACCCGAACGGTGGCCGGAGGCGCCGGCGCCAGGAGAGCGGCCGAGAGGACGAGCGGGATCAGCATGCCCCGACAGAACAGGTCGGGGGGCTCGGAGTTGCGGCGCCATGCCGCAAGCACTCGGCTCGGCCGAGTGCGCACGGATGCGTTTCTCAGGCGCGGCCGGCGCGCGCCGCCCGGCGGCGGAAGCGCTCGACGCGGCCGCCGGTGTCGACCAGCTTCTGGCGGCCCGTGTAGAAGGGATGGCAGTTCGAGCAGATCTCCACGTGCAGCTCGGGCTTGGTGGACCGCGTCCAGAACTCGTTGCCGCAGGTGCAGCGCACGTGCGAGGGGCCGTACTCGGGATGGATGTCCGGCTTCATCTCCGTTCCGATTTTACTCGGCGCCTCCAGAACCACTCGAGCAGCCGCCGCCACCAGGTGCGCGGCCCGCGGAAGCGGGCCGGCGGCGGCTGCTTGGCGCGCACCATCGCGACCCAGTCGTCGAGCGGCATGGAGCCCTCGATCAGGCGGGCCAGCGCGGTGACCACGGGCGCCTCGAGCGCGGCGCGCTCTATCGCCAGCGCCAGCAGGCGCACGGTCTCGAGCGCCTCCACGGCCTGCCCGATGCGTTCGGGGATCTCCGTCGCGGGGACTCCTTGGGCGAGCAGCTCGCCGGCGCTGCGGTTGCGCGACGTCGGCGCCAGCGCCGTGG
>JBOGXS010000092.1:0-3596 GCA_050693815.1 Thermoleophilaceae bacterium
GGCCTCCTCGGCCTCGGAGTCCGCCTCGGCGCGGATGCGCTCGGCATCGGCGCGGATGCGGTCGGCTTCCTCGCGCGCCGCGACCTCGAGCTCGGCGCCGCTGCGCTCGGCGGCCTCGACGATCGCGTGCACCTGCGTGGCGGCGCTGTCGGCCACCGAGGCGATGTAGTGCTTGCGCTGGAGCTCCTCCGCCTGGTCGGCGATCTCCTGCAGGTGGCGGCGCACCTGCTCGGGGTCGTAGCCGCGGCGGGCCCGAGCGAAGTCGTCGCGCTCGATGGAGCGCCGATCCAAGTCCATGCCGGGAGCGTAACCGCCTGGCCCGGGTAGCCTCAAGGGGGATGCCCAACCAGCTCGCCAACGAGACCTCGCCGTACCTGCTCCAGCACAAGGACAACCCCGTCGCCTGGCATGCCTGGGGCGAGGCCGCGCTCTCGCGCGCGCGTGAAGAGGAGAGGCCGATCCTGCTGTCGATCGGCTACTCGGCCTGCCACTGGTGCCACGTGATGGAGCGGGAGTCGTTCGAGGACGAGGAGACGGCGCGGCTCATGAACGAGCTGTTCGTCTGCGTGAAGCTCGACCGCGAGGAGCGGCCCGACCTCGACTCGATCTACATGGAGGCCTGCCAGGCCATGACCGGGTCGGGCGGCTGGCCGCTGAACGTGTTCCTCACCCCCGAGCAGGTTCCCTTCTACGCCGGCACCTACTTCCCGCCGCAGCCCCGGATGGGCATGCCGAGCTGGCGCCAGGTGCTCGAGGCGGTGGCCCACGCCTGGCGGGAGAAGCGCGAGGAGATCCGCGCCGGCGGAGCGCGCATCGCCGAGCGGCTGCGCGGCGGCGCGCTGCTCACACCCTCGGCCGAGCCGCTCCAGCCGGCCGCGCTCGACGCCGCCGTCGAGGGCCTTCGCGCCTCCTACGACGCCGCCCACGGCGGTTTCGGCTCGGCGCCCAAGTTCCCGCCCGCCTCGGCGCTCGAGCTGCTGCTGCGCCGGGGTGAGGCCGCAAGCACGCGGCTCGGCCGCGTGCGCACGGATGAGGGTTTCGAGATGACCTCCCACACGCTGCGGGCCATGGCCTCGGGCGGGATGTACGACCAGGTCGGGGGCGGGTTCGCCCGCTACTCGGTCGACCCGTACTGGCTCGTGCCCCACTTCGAGAAGATGCTCTACGACAACGCCCTGCTGGCGCGGGCGTACCTGCACGGCTGGCAGGTGACCGGGGAGCCGCTGTTCCGCAGCGTGGTGGTGGAGACGCTCGACTGGATGCTCGAGGAGATGCGCGCCCCCGAGGGCGGCTTCTTCTCCGCGCTCGACGCCGACTCGGAGGGCGTGGAGGGCAGGTTCTACGTCTGGACGGTCGAGGAGCTGCGCGCCGCGCTCGCCGGCGAGCCGGGCGCCGACGAGGCGATCGCCTGGTTCGGCGCCACCGACCGCGGCAACTTCGAGGGCCGCAACATCCCCGTGCGCGGCCCCGGCGAGCCGGACCGGCTCGGCGCGTGGCGCGGCCGGCTCTACGAGACTCGCGCGCGGCGGATCTGGCCGGGACTCGACGACAAGCGCCTCACCGCCTGGAACGCGCTGGCGATCTCGGTTCTCGCCGAGGCGGGCGCGGTGCTCGAGCGGCCCGCCTACCTCGACGCGGCGGCCCGCTGCGCCGAGTTCGTGCTCGGCTCGCTGCGCGACGGCGAGGGCCGCCTGCTGCGCACCTGGAAGGACGGCAGGGGCCGCCTGAACGCGTACCTCGAGGACCACGCCTTCCTGCTCGAGGCGCTGCTCACGCTGTACGAGTCGAGCTTCGACCCGCGCTGGTTCGGCGAGGCGCGGGCGCTCGCCGACACCATGATCGAGCGCTTCGCCGATGAGGAGAACGGCGGCTTCTTCGAGACCTCGTCCGATCACGAGCGGCTGCTCGCCCGGCGCAAGGACCTCGAGGACCACCCCATCCCCTCGGGCAACGCGAGCGCCGCCTACGGGCTGCTGCGGCTGGCCGCCCTGAGCGGCGAGCACGGCTACGAGCAGCACGCGCTGTCGGTGCTGCGGCTGCTCCACGAGCTGGCGCCCAAGCACCCGCAGGCCTTCGGGCACCTGCTGCAGGCGCTCGACTTCCACCTCTCCCCCGTGCGCGAGGTCGCGCTGGTCGGCGAGGACCTGCGACCGCTCGAGCGCGTGGTGCGGGGCGAGTTCCGGCCGCACCTCGTGGTGGCCGGCGGCGCCGCCGACGGCGTCCCGCTGCTGCGGGAGCGGACCCCTGTGGACGGCCGCGCGGCGGCGTACGTCTGCGAGCGCTTCGCCTGCCAGGCTCCGGTCACCGAGCCCGAGGAGCTCGAACGGCTGCTCTCCTATCGCGGTTAACGTCAGGCTCACCCCTCAGACGCGCACGGCTTCGCGCTCCGGGCGCGCCAGCTTCGAGGGCCACCACACCTTCGGCCCGGCCTCGAGCACCAGCGCCGGCACCAGCACGCTCCGCACCAGGAAGGTGTCGAGCAGCACGCCGAACGCAACCACGAAGCCGATCTCGGTGAGGAAGACGAGCGGCAGCACCGCCAGCACAGAGAACGTCCCGGCCAGGACGATGCCTGCGCTCGTGATCACGCCGCCGGTCACGGCCAGGGCGCGCAGGATCCCCTCGCGCGTGCCGTGCTTGAGCGTCTCCTCGCGCGCACGCGCCATCAGGAAGATGTTGTAGTCGACGCCCAGCGCGACCAGGAACACGAACGCGAACAGCGGCAGCGACGGGTCCGAGCCGGGGAAGTCGAAGATCACATCGAATGCGAAGTAGCCCACGCCCAGCGCCGCCAGGAAGCTGAGGATCACCGTTCCGATCAGGATCAGCGGGGCGGTGATCGCGCGCAACAGCAGCACGAGGATCAGGAACACGACCACCAGCACGATCGGTGGGATCACCGTGGAGTCCCAGCCTGCGGCGTCGCGGACGTCGAACTCGACGGCGGTCGCACCACCGACCACCGTCCCCGGCACCGCCCCCGCGGCCGACGCTCGGATCGGCTCGACCAGATCGAAGGCCTCGGTCGAGTACGGAGGCGGGTCGAGCGTCGCCTGGATGAGCGTGCCGTCCCTGCCCTCCGCGACGGGCCCGGTGACCGCGTCGATGCCGTCCGTCTGCTCGAGCGCGGTCCGCACCGCCTGGACGTCCCCACCGGGCGGCACGATCACGTCGGCCGGCGCGCTCTGGCCCGCCGGGAAGCTCAGCGCGAGCAGGTCCTGTCCCTCAACCGACTCGACCGACGTTCGGTAGCCGTCGTTGGTCGTCAGGTCGGTGGAGAAGAAGGCGAGGCCCGCGCACATCACGAGCAGGACGACGATCGAGCTCGTCATGATGCGTGTGGGACGACGCGACACCCGGTCGCCCACGCGCTTCCAGAACCCGTGGGTCTCGTCCGAGAGGTGCTCGTGCATCGTCCGCCGCACCTCGTACGGCTTGAAGATCGAGCGGTCGAAGACGCTGACCAAGGACGGCGTCTTGGCGCGGCCGCCGCTGACGAGCGAGACGAAGCGGCGCAGAAGCGCCGTCAGGACGGTGATCGGGAGCAGGATCGTCGCCAGCAGCCCGGCGCCGATCACCGGCAGCAGCGCCCGGCC
>JBOGXS010000093.1:0-13541 GCA_050693815.1 Thermoleophilaceae bacterium
GCGTGGCCCCGCGCGTGGCGACCGAGCTGCGCGAGCGTGACCATGCGGCGTCGGAGCTGCGGGCGCTGCTGGGCGGCGAGCCGCCCGAGGCGCTGGCGCTCGCCCTCGCCCTGGGCGCGCCGTCCGAGCCCGTGCTGCGCTGGGCGACGGAGCTGAGCGGGGTCCGCCTCGAGATCGGCGGGGCCGACCTGATCGACGCCGGCGTCCCGGAGGGCCCGCCGATCGGGCGGGCGCTGGAGGAGACGCTGAGGCGCAAGCTCGACGGCCTCGTCTCCGGCCGCGAGGACGAGCTGCGCACCGCGCTGGAGCTGGCGCGCGGGGAGGCGTCGCCCTCGTGAGCGCCCTGCTCGACGTGCTCCCGCTGCCCGGCGCGCGGGCGATCTTCTCGACGCGCAACGGCGGCGTGAGCACCGGCCCCTACCGCTCGCTCAACCTGGGCCTGTTCACCGACGACGAGCCGGATCGGGTGGCCGAGAACCGCGGCCGGCTGGCCCGGGAGGCCCGGCTGGACCCGCGCCGGGTGGCGATGGGCTGGCAGGTCCACGGTGCCGACCTGGTGGAGTGGGAGGCCCCGCCGGCCGACGGCGCCTACGCCGAGCCCGGTGGCAAGGAGCTGCCGCGCGTGGACGGCCACGTGACCGCCCGGCACGGTCTCGGGCTGCTCGTGCTGGTGGCCGACTGCTACCCAGTCGCGCTGTCCGACGGGAAGCGGGTGGCAATGCTCCATTGCGGCTGGCGGCCGCTGGCGGGCGGCATCGTGGAGAAGGCCGCCGGCCGCTTCGACTCGACCCCCGCCGCGGCGGTCGGTCCCGGGATCGGAGGGTGCTGCTACGAGGTCGGGCCCGAGGTGCTCGACCACTTCGCGGACGTGCGGGGCGCGGCCGACGGGCGGATGCTCGACCTGCGTCGCGTGATCGAGGCGCGCCTAGCCGGCGCCGGGGTTACCGAGGTCGAGCACCTCGACTGCTGCACGAGCTGCCATCCCGACCTGTACTTCTCGCACCGCCGCGACGATGGCCTCACGGGGCGCCAGGCGGGCATGGTCGTGCTCGATGGACCCTGAGGCGGTCCGGCGCAACCTCGAGCGGGTGCGCGAGCGGATCGGCCCAGACGTAGAGGTGCTGGCCGCCACCAAGTACGTCGAGGCCGACGACCTGCCCGCGCTGGCCGAGGCGGGCATCGAGCTGGTGGGGGAGAACCGGGCCCAGGACCTGTTGGCCAAGCAGGAGCGCCACCGCGACCTCTTCACCTGGGACTTCATCGGCGGGCTGCAGAGCCGGAAGCTCAAGGACGTCGCCCCGAACGTGCGGCTCATCCACTCGATCGCCTCGGAGTCGGCGCTGCGGCGGCTCGAGCGCAACCCGGCGCACGAGGTCCTGATCCAGGTGAACGTGGCCGGCGAGGAGTCGAAGGAGGGGGTCGATCCCTCCGCGCTGGCCGCCTACGTCGAGCGCTGCCCCTGTCCGGTCACCGGGCTGATGACGATGCCGCCCTTCGCGGAGGACCCGGAGGACAGCCGCCGCCACTTCGCGCGCCTGGCAGAGCTGGCCGCCGAGCACGGCCTGGAGCGCCTCTCGATGGGAACGTCGCAGGACTACGAGGTGGCGGTGGAGGAGGGCGCGACGATCGTGCGGCTGGGGAGCGTCCTCTACGACGGGGCGTAGCCCACGCGCTCCAGGAAGTCCCCGATCGCGCTCGACAGCCGCGCGCCCTGCCAGGCCAGGGGCGACTTGCCCTCATCCTCCACCGCCAGCTCCGCCCGGGGCAGGCGACGCTCGTACTCCTGGGCCACGACGAGCGGGTGAAGAGCGTCGGCTTCGTCGCGCGAGCCCACGACCAGCACCGGGATCTCGAGCTCGCCGAGCCGGGCCAGACCGTTCCACGCCTCGGAGCGTGGCACCTGGCGCAGCGCCGCGGCCACCGCCTCGGGGTGCTCGTGGCGCTCCATTCGCTGGCGGGTGGCCTCGCGGGCGACCTCGCGCCAGCGCTCGGGGATCCCGTCGGGCTGGGCCACCTCGACGAAGGCGTCGACGCCGCCCTCCTCGAGCGTGTCGGCCAACCGGCCCCAGCCCTCGCCCTCGAGCCCGAGCCCGCCCGGATAGGCCGGGGTGACCTGCACCAGCGCCGGCACCCGCTCCGGGTGCTCGAGCGCGAAGGCCATCGCCGTGGTGGCGCCCATCGAGCTGCCCACCAGGGCGGCCCGCTCCAGCTCGAGATGGGCCAGGACGGCCGCCAGGTCGGCTACCAGCTCGGCGTAGCCGTAGCTCTCGGCGGGCGACGACGCCCCGTGGCCGCGCGCGTCGTATGCGATCAGCCGGTAGCCGCGCTTGACCAGGTGGCGCGAGCCCTGCACGACGTTGCGCCGCGTGGCGGACAGCCCGTGCAGCAGCACGATCGGCGCGCCGGCGCCGGCCGCCTCTCCCTCGAGGGTGACGCCGGCGCGGGTGACCTGGAACGGAGCGGGCTCCACGGGCCTACACTACGCCGAAGGAGTTCACCGCTTACGAGCGAAGAACGACGGCAGCATGGCGCTTCGCGACACATGGCATCGCACGCTCGTCTACTTCGGCCTCGCCGAGGAGGAGGATCCGCGCTACGAGCCCGTCCGCGAGCCCGAGCCCGAGGCGGAGCTCGAGGACCGCTACCGCGACCGGCCCAACGTGCGGCGCCTGCAGCGCCGCCGCCGCGACGAGATCGACGACATCTTCGCTGAGGAGCCCCGCGGACGCGAGACGCGCGTGCTGCGCCCCGTGGGCGGCAACGGCCGCACCACCGGCGGGGACATCCAGGTCCACCTGGTGATCCCCAAGAGCTTCAACGACGCCCAGCAGATCGCCGACCAGTTCAAGGACGCGATCCCGGTGATCCTCAACCTCCAGGGCTCCGACACGGACCTCTCGAAGCGGCTGATCGACTTCGCCTCCGGGCTCACCTACGCGCTCGACGGCGGCATGCAGCGGATCGCCGACAAGGTGTTCCTGCTCACGCCGCGCAACGTCGAGGTGTCGGCCGAGGAGCGCGCCCGGCTGATCGAGAAGGGCTTCTTCAACCAGTCCTAGCGGCTGGCGCCTCGCGCTCAGCCATGCGGGCGCCGAGCTCGGCGCGCGAGCGGATCCCGAGCTTGCGGTAGGCGCGCGCCAGCTGGGCCTCGACGGTCTTCGGGCTGACGCTCAACGACGCGACGATCAGCAGGCAGGTCGGCGGGCTCTCGCCGCGCTGTCCGAGCCGGCGACGGTGACCTTCAAGGTGCAGCGCGCCGCCAGGGGACGCCGGGTCGGTCGCAAGTGCCGGCGTCCGGCGCCGCGCCTCCGCAGCCGGCGCCGCTGCGTCCGCTACCGCACGCTGGCGGGTAGCTTCACGCACTCGGGCGGCGCCGGTCCGAACAGCTTCAGATTCACCGGGCGGCTGCGCGGCAAGAAGCTCCGCCCGGACCGCTACCGCCTTCAGGCAGGCGCCGTCGACGCGGCCGGGAACCGCTCACCGTTCGCGCGCAGGAGCTTCCGGATCGTTCGCCGGTAGGCACGGTCACCAGGGCGCCTGGAGCTCCGGGAACATCGGGAAGTGACGGACGTTGAGCGTCCACAGCTCGAGGTTGTGCACGCGTGCGGATGCTGCGACGCAGTAGTCGACCGCGTCGATCCCCGAGTGCCTCGAGCCATAGCGGCGCGCCAGCGCGTCGGCCTCGTCCGCGATCGCGGTGTCCACGGGGAGCCAGCGAAGGGCGGCGACGAGCGCATCCGTGCGGGGGCCTTCGCCGCGTCGCATGCCAATCGACAGCTCGATGCGCGTGAGCGACGAGGCGGACACCACCTCGCCGCGTTCGAAGGCTCCGCGCAGGAGATCCCGCGCGGCTTCGACCCCGCGCAGGTAGTCGCCGAGCACCGACGTGTCGGCGAGGGCGGTCAAGCACCTCGGCCCACGCGCCGGCGGGTGCCTGACCGAATGCGCTCAACGTACTCGGCGCCCGTCTCCTGGCGCTCGGCCCATGCACCGAAGGCGCTCTCCAGCAGGCGTCGGCGATCGGCATCGGAGAGCGGCGCATACCGCTCATCGAGCGCTCGGCGGATCAGCTCGGCCAGCGACCGCCCGGTACGCGCCGACTCGTCGCGGAGGCGAGCGTACTGCGCGTCCGTCAGCGTGATCTGAGTGCGATGCATCGTGATGTAATGCTACATCACTATCCAGGACCGTCCAGCTCGGGGATCGTCGAGGGACTCCCCGTAGGCGTCCGGGCCACCGATGCCGCCGGAACCCGATCGAAGCCCGCGCGCGTGAGCTTCACCGTCGTGCGCCGCTGACGGGCGGACGGGCGTCGCGCCCGGGGCCGGGCCGTCCTGCTTTACCTTCGACGAAGGAATCTTTACACTTGTTGTATGAGAGGCACGGTCTCCGAGAAGGGTCAGGTGACGATCCCGAAGGCGCTCCGGGACAAGCTCGGCATCCGACCCGGCCAGGTGCTCGACTTCGAGGCTGAGCGTGGGCGGCTCGTCGCCCGGAAGGCGGACGCGCGCGATCCGATCGACGCGGTGTACGGCGTCTTCGGGACCGGCCAGAGGACGGACGAGCTGATCGAGGCGCTGCGCGGGCCGGCCGACGCGGCGTGATCACGGCGGTCGATTCGAGCGTGCTGCTCGACGTGTTCGGCCCGGATCCCGACTTCGGCGAGCGCTCGGCCTCGGCGCTACGCGCGTGCCTGGCCGATGGCGGCCTCGTGGCCTGCGAGGTCGTGTGGGCGGAGGTTGCGGCCGCAGCTCCGAGCGTCGAGGCCGCACACGACGCCATGCGGCGCGCGGAGGTCACGTTCTCGCCGCTGTCGCAGGCCGCGGCCCTCAACGCCGGGCAGGCCTGGCGGTCCTACCGCCAAGCGGGCGGGCCGCGCAGCCGGGTGATCGCCGACTTCCTGATCGGTGCTCACGCCGCCGAGCAGGCCGAGCGGCTCCTGACGCGAGACCGCGGCTTCTACCGCCGCCACTTCGCCGCGCTCGTGCTCGTCGACCCGACCGGCGACGGCGATCCGCGCCGCTAGAGTGCCCCGGCGATGAGGGTCGGGCTCATAGGCGCAGGCAACATGGCGTCCGCGCTCGCGCGCGGCATCGGGGAGCCGGCGCTGGTGCACGACATCGACGCGTCGAAGGCCGAGGCGCTCGCGGGCGAGCTCGGGGGCGAGGCCGTGGGCAGCGGGGCGGAGCTGGCTGGGCTCGCCGACGCCGTGGTCCTGTGCCACAAGCCGGGGCAGCTCGCGGAGGTCGCCGGGCAGCTCGAGGGGCGGGCCGAGGTTGTCGTGTCGATCCTCGCCGCCACCACCACGGCGCAGATCGAGGAGGCCTATCCCGGCGTGCCGGTGTACCGCTTCATCCCGAACATCCCGGCCGAGGTGCGCCGTGGCGTGCTCTGCTACGTGCCCGGCGAGCGGGCGGCGGATGGACCCGAGCGCGAGCTCCTGGAGCTGTTCGGGCGCGCCGGCACGATCATCTCCCTGGACAGCGAGCCGCTGATCGAGCCCGCGATGGCCCTGATGAGCTGCGGTCCGGCCTTCATGGCCCTGGTGGCAGAGTCGTTCGCGGATGCCGGCTCCGCCCACGGGCTCGAGCCGGACGACGCGATGCGCATGGTCGTGGAGACCATGGGCGGCTCCGCGGCGTACCTCGCGGCGCACGATTGGGACGCGGAGGCGCTTCGCCGGCGCGTGGCGACCCCGGGCGGCGCCACCGAGCGCGGCCTCCACCGGCTCGAGGAGCGCGGGCTGCGGGAGGCCTGCCGCGACGCGGTGGACGCCGTGGTGGAGGGCACGCGCCGGTGAGCCTCTGGCTGGCGGTCACGCGCGGCGACGTCGCGGACTACGTCAACACCCTGACGCTCGTCTACCTGGTGCTGATCTTCGTCCGCATCATCATGAGCTGGATACCGCGCATCCCCTACAACCGCTGGCTGAGCGGCTTCCTGAAGTTCGTGAGCGACGTGACCGACCCCTACCTGAACCTGTTCCGGCGCTTCCTGCCGCCGGTGCGCCTGGGCCCGGGCGCGCTCGACCTGAGCCCGATCGTCGCCACGTTCGTGCTGCTCATCGTGAGCTCGATCGTGACGGGGCTGATCCGCGGCCCGGAGTGAGGGCCGGAGGCCCCGCCGCGGCGCTGGCCACCGCGGGCGTGGTGGTGGCCGTGGACCAGGCGACCAAGCAGCTCGCGGTGTCCAACGTCGGGCGCGGGGAGAAGGTGGACGTCTTCTTCGGGCTGGACCTCACGAACACCCGCAACACCGGCGTGGCCTTCGGCGCCTTCCAGGACGGCGGGACCGTGGTGACCGTCCTGATCGGTCTCTCCCTGACCCTGCTGCTGGGCTACTTCGCCGCGAACCGAGACCGACCGTGGCTCTGGCTGCCCGTGGGCCTGCTGCTCGGCGGCGCCCTCGGCAACCTCGCCGACCGCGCCCGCATCGGCGCGGTGATCGACTTCATCGACCCCGTGGCCTGGCCCGCCTTCAACGTGGCGGACAGCTGCATAGTGATCGGGGTCCTGGTGCTGCTCTACGTGGTCGAGGGGAGAGGGCGACGAGCGCGCTCGAGCTAGAGGCGGCCGGGGAGGACGAGGGGCTTCGCCTCGACGCCTTCCTGGCCGCGCGCGGCGGGGCGCCCTCGCGGGCCGCGGGCCAGCGGCTGATCGAGGCCGGTGCCGTGCTGGTGGACGGCGTGGTGCGGCCGAAGAACCACCGCATCGCGGCGGGGGAGGTGGTCTCGGTGGCGGAGCAGCTTCGCGCCGGCGACGAGGGAGAGGCGCCTCCGAGCTTCGAGATCGTGCTCGAGGACGAGCACCTGCTCGTGGTGGACAAGCCCGCCGGCCTGGTCACGCACCCGGCGCCGGGTCACGGCGGCTCCACGCTCGCGAGCGCCCTGCGGGACCGCGCCGCCGGCGGCGCGGATCCCGAGCGAGCCGGGGTCGTGCACCGGCTGGACCGCGACACCTCGGGCCTGCTCGTGGTGGCCAAGACCGAGGCCGCCTTCACGGCACTCGGGGCCCAGATGAGGGAGCGCGAGGTGCGCCGCGAGTACCTCGCCCTGGTGAGCGGCCACCCTGACGCCGAGAGCGGGACGATCGACGCCCCGATCGGTCGTGACCGCACGCGCCGCACGGTGATCTCGACCCGCAGCGACCGCCCCCGCCGTGCGGTCACTCACTTCGAGGTCGTGGAGCGCCTGCCGCGCACCGCGCTGCTTCGCCTGAAGCTCGAGACCGGCCGCACCCATCAGATCCGCGCCCACCTCGCCGCCATCGGCCATCCGATCTGCGGCGACTCGCCCTATGGCGGCGGCGCGTGCGGCCGCGGGCTGGGGCTCACGCGCCAGTTCCTGCACGCGGCACGACTGATGTTTAGGCATCCGATGACAGGGGAAATGGTGGACTGCGAGTCCAAACCACCCGTTGACCTGCGTCGCGCGCTCGACGCAGCGACACGGGAGCCAGTCTCCGGAGGGCCAGACGGGGACTGAGATATAGAGCGAGGCGGCAGCAGCCGCCTCGCTTTATGTGTGGATGGGATCGCTCCGGTGCGGGCCAAGCCCGCCCCCTCGCGCACGGCGCGCAAGTTTTCGCCGGCGGCCTCGTTCCAGCCGGTGCGCCGGCCCTCCCTTCCCCTACCTCCGGTGGTCCGGCGCCGTGCGGCGGCTATCCTTGGCCGCCGCACTGCTGTGACGACCCCGACCGGCGGAAGGCCGCGGCCCTGCCCAGGCATTGACCTGGGTCCGCGACCGGCCGGCGGGCGCCAGGCCGCAAGCACTCGGCTCGGCCGAGTGCGCGCGTATCGAACAACCACGTAAAGGGAGCACCACCTTGGCCACAGAGATCGGCATCAGGGAGCTGCTGGAGGCCGGCGTCCACTTCGGCCACCAGACGCGCCGCTGGAACCCCAAGATGCGCCGCTTCATCTTCGGCGAGCGCAGCGGCATCCACATCATCGACCTGCAGCTGACCGAGCGGCTGCTTCACAACGCGCAGGAGTTCGCCGGCGAGCTGGCCGGCCGCGGCGGCACCGTGCTGTTCGTCGGGACGAAGAAGCAGGCGCGCGACAACATCCGGGAGGCGGCCGAGAGCTGCGGCATGCCCTACGTGAACCAGCGCTGGCTGGGCGGGCTGCTCACGAACTTCCAGACCATCTCCAAGCGCATCAAGCGCCTGCACGAGCTGCGCGAGTGGACGGAGAGCGGCTCCATGGAGCTGCTGCCGGTCCGGGAGCGCATCGCGGCGACGGCCGAGCGCGACAAGCTCGAGACGAACCTCGGCGGCGTGGCTGACATGCAGCGCCCGCCGGACGCCATGTTCGCCGTCGACCTCAAGACCGAGACGATCGGAGTGCGCGAGGCCGCACGTCTCAAGATCCCGATCATCGGGCTGGTCGACACCAACTGCGACCCGGACCCGGTGACCTATGTGATCCCGGGCAACGACGACGCGATCCGCTCCTGCCGGCTCGTGATCCGCGCCATCTCCGACGTGGTGGCCGAGCGCTCGGCGCGCTTCCGCGCCGAGGAGGAGGCCGCCCGGCGCGAGCGCGAGGAGCAGGAGCGGCGCGAGGCCGAGGAGCGCGCCCTGCGAGAGGCCGAGGAGCAGGAGCGGCGCGAGGCCGAGGAGCGGTCCCGACGCGAGGCCGAGAAGGCCGGCTTCGCCCCCGACGAGCCCGCCACCCCGAGCGGCACGCGCGCGGAGGCGGCCAGCGGCGCCGCCGCGCCGCGTGAGCGTCGCACGTTCGACCCCGACGAGGAGTAGCGAGTTGAGCACCGCCATCTCGGCACAAGACGTGAAGGCCCTGCGCGAGCGGACGGGCGCGGGGATCATGGACGCGAAGGGCGCCCTCCAGGAGGCGGGCGGGGACTTCGACCGCGCGATCGAGATCCTGCGCGTGAAGGGGCAGGCCCAGGCGGCCAAGCGGGGCGAGCGCCATGCGTCCGAGGGCGTCGTGTCGAGCTACATCCACGCCACCGGGAAGATCGGCGTTCTGGTCGAGGTCGACTGCGAGACCGACTTCGTGGCCCGCAACGAGCAGTTCCAGGCCTTCGCCCGCGACGTGGCCCTGCACATCGCGGCCGCGCCGGGTGTGCGATACGTGTCGGCCGACGACGTGCCGGCCCAGGACAGGGAGGCCGAGCTGCGCGTGCTGCGCGAGCAGGCCGCCGGCGAGGGCAAGCCAGAGAACGTGCAGGAGAAGATCGTCGAGGGGCGCTACCGCAAGTGGCTGGAGGACGTCGTGCTGCTGCGTCAGCCCCACATCAACGAGGACCGGCACGGCGGCAAGACGCTCGAGGAGCTGCGCACCGAGCTGGCGGCCGGGACCGGCGAGAACGTGGTCATCAGGCGCTTCAGTCGCTTCCAGGTCGGGGAGGAGTGACCCCGAGAGGCCGGAAGCACCCGGCTCGGCCGGGTGCGCACGGTGAGGTGTTCAACCGCGTCCTGCTCAAGCTCTCGGGTGAGGCCCTGATGGGCGACCTGCCCTACGGGGCCGACCCGGAGCGAATCGCCGCGATCGCGCGGGCGATCAAGCAGGTCGCGGAGCGGGGGGTGGAGGTGGCGATCGTGGTCGGCGGGGGCAACGTGTACCGCGGCCTGTCCGGGGCCGCCGCCGGGATGGACCGCGCCACCGGCGACTACATGGGGATGCTCGCCACGGTCCTCAACGCGCTCGCCCTCCAGGACGCGCTCGAGAAGGCGGGGGCGGTCACGCGCGTCCAGTCGGCCCTGCACATCCGCGAGGTCGCCGAGCCCTACATCCAGCGCCGCGCGATCCGCCACCTGGAGAAGGGCCGGGTGGTGATCTTCGCGGCCGGCACCGGCAACCCGTTCTTCACCACCGACACCGCGGCGGCGGTGCGAGGCCTCGAGATCGGCGCCGAGGCGCTGCTGATGGCGAAGAACGGAGTGGAGGGCGTGTACAGCGCGGACCCGCGCGTGGAGCCGGACGCGAGCTTCATCGCGGAGATCAGCCACCGCGAGGCGATCGAGCAGCGCCTCGGGGTGATGGACTCCACGGCGCTGTCGCTTTGCATGGACAACGGGCTGCCGATCCACGTGTTCAACATGGACGACGAGGCCAACATCGACCGGATAGTGTGCGGCGAGCGCGTGGGTACGGTGGTGAGGAGCTGATGAGCGACGGGGTCCTGCAGGACTTCCTGGACGAGGCGAACGCCCGGATGCAGAAGTCGGTCGAGGCCACCCGGGCGGAGTTCTCGACCGTGCGGACGGGCCGGGCCTCCCCGCACCTGCTCGACCGCATCGAGGTGGACTACTACGGCGCCACCACCCCGCTGCGCCAGCTGTCGCAGATCTCGGCCAGCGAGGCCCGCCTGCTCACCATCACTCCGTACGACAAGAACTCGATCAAGGCGATCGAGAAGTCGATCATGGAGTCGGACGTGGGCCTGACGCCCTCCAACGACGGCCAGGTGATCCGCCTGCAGATCCCCGAGCTCACCGAGGAGCGCCGCCGCGAGCTCGTGAAGGTGGTGCACGGCATCGCCGAGCAGGGCCGGGTGGGGGTGCGCAACGTGCGCCGCGACGTCATGCACGACCTGCGCGAGCTCAGGAACGAGGGTGAGGTGGGCTCGGACGACGAGCACCGCGCCGAGGCCGAGCTGCAGAAGCTCACCGACCGGCACACCGGCGATATCGACGCGGCGCTGGCCGGCAAGGAAGAGGAAATCCTCGAGGTGTGAGCGCCCCCGCGGCGCGCTACGTCGCCATCATCACCGACGGCAACGGGCGCTGGGCGGAGCGGCGCGGGCTGCCGGTGCTGGCCGGCCACGAGGCCGGCGCGGACACGGTCAAGGCCCGCCTGCGCGACGCAGCCGAGCTCGGCGTCGAGGAGCTGACGGTGTACTCGTTCTCGACCGAGAACTGGGGGCGGCCCCGGGCCGAGGTGGACGGGCTGATGGCAATGTTCGCCGAGCGCATCGACCGCGAGACGCCGGAGCTCGACGAGGAGGGTGTTCGCATGCGCTTCGTGGGCCGCCGGGAGGGGCTCGAGGGCGAGCTCGCGCGGCGGATGGACTGGGCCGAGCGCAAGACCGACGGCAACGAGCGGATCACCCTGTTCGTGGCCTTCAACTACGGCGGCCGGGCGGAGATCGTGGACGCCGCGCGCAGCTTCGAGGGCGAGACGGAGGAGGAGTTCCGGTGCCACCTCTACGCGCCCGACATGCACGACCCAGACCTGCTGATCCGCACCAGCGGGGAGCTGCGCATCTCGAACTACCTGCTCTGGCAGCTGGCCTACTCCGAGTTCGTCTTTCGCGACGAGCTGTGGCCCGACTTCTCGCGCGAGGCCTTCGAGGCGTCGCTCGAGGAGTACGCCGCCCGCGGCCGGAGGTTCGGAGGGCGATGAGCGCCTCGCGCGGAGGCGATCGGTCCGGCGCGGGCCAGCCCGCGCCCTCCCGCCAGGCCACCTCGGACCTGGCGCCGCGTGTGATCGTCGCGCTGCCGGCGATCCTGTTCGCCGTCTTCATCGTCTGGCAGGGCGACGAGGTCTTCGCGCTCGGCCTGATGCTGCTGGGCACGATCGCGCTCGGCGAGCTGTACACGCTGATGGGCCGGGTGCGACCACCGGCGCTGGCCGGCTTCGTCACGCTGGCGGCGCTGCTCGCAGCCGCCCTCTACGGCGAGCCGCGCCACGTGGTGATCGTGCTCGTGGCGTCCTTCCCCGTGACCTTCTTCCTGGCCCTGCTGCGGCCGCGCCGCGAGCACGTGTCGTGGGCCATCGCGGCGACCATGCTCGGGGTCTTCTGGATCGGACTGGCGGTGGTGCACGCGATCTGGCTGCGCGAGCTCGAGATCACCGAGGCCGACGGCGAGACGATCGTGACCGGCACCGGCCTCGTGATCAACACCTTGGTCGGCACCTTCGTGGGCGACACGTTCGCCTACTTCGGCGGGCGCTGGTACGGGCGCACCCAGATCACGCCGCTGATGTCGCCCAACAAGACGCTCGAGGGGCTCGTGGTCGGCGTCGTCGGGGGCACGCTCGCCTTCTGGTTCGCCGGCCTCTACCAGGACTGGCTGACGGGCTGGGACGCCCTTCTGCTCGGCTTCCTGGTGGCCCTCGCCGCTCCGGTGGGCGACCTGTTCGAGTCGCTCATCAAGCGCGACCTCGAGGTCAAGGACACGGGCCGCTTCTTCGGCCCCCACGGCGGCGTGCTGGACCGCCTGGACGCGGTCTTCTTCACGGTGCCGGTGGCCTACTACGCGGCGGTGGCGCTGGGGTACGGGTAGGCCCCGAAGCCCCTGCCGTTCACGCTCGTTACGTTGACCGCGCCTAGCGCGGCTAACGTCACGTTCGTCGTCATGCGGCGGCGGCCTGGGCATGTGATGGCCGGAGACCCGCATTCTCAAGTCGAACGCGGGATTTCCCGATGTTGTCCACGTGGAGCCCGCCAGGGCGATCTCTGCTGCGTTCGAGCGCCAGCCGAACGCCGCGGCCCCGGATGGGGCGCTCCGGCCTGCCGGGACAGAGGACGAGGCGCTGCGGCCTGCCGGGACCGAGGACGAGGCGCTGCTGCGCGTGGCGGCGGCGGCGGCCGGGGCGCATGACCTCGAGCGGGTGCTCGAGCTGGCCGCCGAGGAGGCCCGCGCCGCCATCGGCGCCGCCTCCCTGTCGGTGAGCCGCTGGGAGCGCGAGGGCGGCGCCCTGCGCACGATCATCAACGTGGGCGCCCTCGGTACCGGCGAGGAGCGCTACCCGGCCGGCGAGGTCTACGCGCTCGGCGACGACGCGGCGGCGCGGCGCCTGCTCAGGGAGGGGACCGCCTACTTCAACGCGGTGGACGACAACGGCCTCGACCCGTGGTGCGCCGCCCGCCTGCGCCGTCTCGGCAAGGAGTCCGAGGTCGGCGTTCCGATCCTGGTGGAGGGCGAGGCCTGGGGCGAGGTGTACGCGACCACGGCGCCCGGGCAGCCCCGCTTTCGCAGCGGGGACGTGCGCTTCCTCGAGGCGGTGGCCGGCCAGCTCGCGCTGGCCATCGAGCGCGCCGAGCGCTTCTCGCGCGTCTCGCGCCTGGCCTACGAGGATCCGCTCACCGGGCTGGCCAACCGCCGCGCCCTCGAGGAGCGGCTCGACCGGGCGGTGGCGCGGGCCGTCGAGCGCCGGGCGCCGCTCGCGCTGCTGCTCTGCGACGTCGACGAGCTGAAGGCGATCAACGACGAGCAGGGCCACGACGCCGGCGACCGCGCCCTCCAGCGCGTCGCGGAGGCGCTCGTGGCGGCCGCCGCCGCGCGGCCGGGGAACCTCGTGGGCAGGCTCTCGGGCGACGAGTTCTGCGTGGTCATGGAGGGAGCCGGCCTCGACCACGCCCGCGCACTCGCCGCGGCCACGCTCGCTGCGCTGGACGCCGAGGGAGAGGAGCGTCTGCTGATCTCCTGCGGCGCCGCCGCGCTCGACCGCGGCGTGACCACGCCGTCCGAGCTGCTGCGCGCGGCCGACGCCGCGCTCTACCGGGCCAAGCGAAACGGCGGCGGGCAGATCTTCACGGCGGGGTCGCGCGCGCCCGAGCGCGCCGCCCGGCG
>JBOGXS010000094.1:0-3598 GCA_050693815.1 Thermoleophilaceae bacterium
CCCCATCCCCCGGCCCGAGGCGGGCCGCCGCCACGGGCCGGCGCACCGGCCGGAGGGCCGCGGTGTCCCGGTGCACGCGCTTGCCGGCGGCGGCCTCGCTTCGGTGGATACGCCCGCCGGTCGAGGAACCGACCGTCCCGCGCCGGGAACCCGCAGTCCCGCACCGGGAACCAGCGGCTCCGCGCCGAGCGGCGATACCGCCCCGGATCGCTCCGGCCGCGCCGCCCCGATCTCGTCGCCGTCCCTGACCTCACCCGCCTCTCCGGCGGCGCCACGCCATCGCTCGTCATCGAGCGCCGCGGCTGTTCCGGACGGCCAGGCCGGGACGGCGGGCATCGACCTGGGTCTCGTCCTCGCCTGCGTCGGACTGCTGGCCGCCGCCGCGCTGCTCGGCCTGACTGAGGACGGGCGCAAGGCCGGCCGGCGGAGCCGCGAGCGGCTTGCGGGCGCCCTGCGCCCCTTGCTGGGGCGGCGGTAGGCGTGCCCTCCCGCCGCGCACTCGCCCCGCGGGTAGCATCGACCCTCGATGCCGTACTACGTCACCACGCCCATCTACTACGTGAATGGCGAGCCGCATCTCGGCCACGCCTACACGACCATCGCCGCAGACGTGCTCGCCCGGCACATGCGCCAGCGGGGCGAGGACGTCTTCTTCCTCACGGGCACGGACGAGCACGGCGAGCCGGTCACCCAGGCGGCCGAGAAGCTGGGCATCACCCCGCGCGAGCTGGGCGATCGCAACGCCGTCCGGTTCAAGGAGCTCGCCGCCACCCTCGGCGTCACGAACGACTTCTTTATCCGCACCACCGACCCGGAGCACATGGCCCGCGTGGCGGACGTCGTCCAGCGCATCCACGACAACGGCCACGTTTACGCCGGCACCTACGAGGGCCGATACTGCCCGCGCTGCGCCGACTTCAAGACCGACTCCGAGCTCGAGGACGGCAACCGCTGCCCCATCCACAAGATCGAGCTCGAGATCGAGAAGGAGGACAACTGGTTCTTCCGGCTCTCCTCATTCCAGGAGCCGCTCGAGCGCCTCTACGCCGAGCGACCCGACTTCGTGCTCCCGCAGAGCCGCTACAACGAGGCGCTCTCCTTCATCGGGAGCGGGCTGCGCGACTTCTCGCTCAGCCGCGCCCGGCTGAAGTGGGGCGTCCCGGTGCCGTGGGACGACTCGCAGGTCATCTACGTCTGGATCGACGCCCTGCTCAACTACTACACGGCTCTGTCCTACGCGCGCGAGGGGGCCGACCTGACCGGTCGCTTCTGGCCGGCCACCGTCCACCTGATCGGCAAGGACATCCTCAAGTTCCACGCCGTGATCTGGCCCGCGCTGCTGCTGGCGGCGGACATCGAGGTCCCCCGGCGGGTGGGCATCCACGGCTACCTGCTGATGGGCGAGCACAAGATGTCCAAGTCGCTCGGCAACGTGATCGAACCGTTCCAGGTGGCCGAGCTGTACGGCTCCGACGCGCTGCGCTTCTACGTCATGCGCGAGGTGAGCTTCGGCTCCGACGGGGAGGTCTCGCCAGAGGGCTTCGGGAACCGGTACACGACCGAGCTCGCCAACGAGTACGGGAACCTGGCCAGCCGTACGCTGGCGATGATCGGTCGCTACCGCGACGGCGTGGTGCCCGATACCGAGCCGGCGCCGGAGCTGGTCGCGGAGTTCGAGGGGCTGGCCGACACGGTCCGCGAGCGCCTCGACCGGCTGGAGATCACGGCCGCGCTGGACGAGATCTGGCGGCGCATCAAGCGCCTCAACCGCTACGTCCAGGACGAGCAGCCCTGGCAGCTGGCCAAGGACGAGTCGCAGGACGAGCGGCTCGACCGGGTGCTCCTCTCGCTTGCCGAGGGGCTGCGCGTGGTGTCCGTGCTCGTTCAGCCCTTCATGCCGAGCTCGGCCGAGCGTCTGCTCGAGGCGCTCGGACAGGAGGACCTCTCGCTCGAGGGGGCTCGCCTCGGCGCGGCCGCGGGCGGGGCCCGGCTCGGCGAGCTCGGGCACCTCTTCCCGCGCGTGGAGCCACCCGAACAGTCGGCGGCGTGAGAACACCCGAGCAGTCGGCGGCGTGAGAACAGTCGCGCCGCGCGGCGCAAACCGGCCGTGATCGACACCCACTGCCACCTCGACCACTGCGAGCCACCGGACGACGAGCTGGTGGAGCGGGCCCGTGCGGCCGGTCTCACGCGCCTCGCCGCGGTCGGGATCGACGGCCCCTCGATCGAGCGGGCGCTCACGTCGGCGCATGCGCACGAGGAGGTGTACGCGATCGTCGGCCGCCATCCGAACTCGGCCGCCGGCTTCGGCCCCGCCGAGCTGGACGAGATCGAGCGGGCGGCGGTCGATCCGAAGGTCCGCGCCATCGGCGAGACGGGGCTCGACTACTACCGCGACTCCGCGCCCCGCGCCGACCAGCGCGACGCGTTCGAGGCCCAGCTCGAGCTGGCCGTCCGCGCGGGCCTCCCGGTGGCCATCCACACCCGCGCGGCCGAGGAGGACACCTTCGCGCTCCTCGGCGAGCACGCCGCCGGCCTGCCGGGTGTGATCCTGCACTGCTTCTCGGCGCCCGCCCGGCTGGACGAGTGCGTCGAGCACGGCTACCTGTGCTCGTTCGCGGGCAACGTGACCTACCCGAAGGCGGCCGACCTGCAGCGCGCCGCGACCCAGCTGCCGGCCGAGCTGCTGCTGGTCGAGACCGACGCCCCATGGCTGTCGCCGCAGCCGTTGCGCGGCAAGCCGAACGAGCCGGCCAACGTGGTGCACACCGCCCACCAAGTGGCCGGCCTGCGCGGGCTCTCGTACGAGGAGCTCGAGCGGACGGTCGAGGCGAACGCGGCCCGGGTGTTCGGATGGTGAGCGACGAGCCGCAGGCGAGAGGCGAGTCGCGCTCGACAGGCGAGCCGCGCCAGGCCAGCCTGCGCCGCCTGCGCCGCTTCGCGATCCGGCCCAACCGCGAGCTCGGCCAGAACTTCCTGATCGACGACAACCTACTCGGCGTGATCGGCCGTGCCGCCGAGCTCGAATCCGACGACGTGGTGCTCGAGGTGGGCGGCGGCCTCGGAGTGCTGAGCGAGTACCTGGCCGCGAGGGTCGGGCACCTCCACGTCGTGGAGGTCGACCGCTCGCTGGAGACCGCGCTGGCCGATGCGCTCGGCCCGTTCCCGAACGCCTCGCTTCACCTGGCCGACGCGGTGAGGCTCGACCTTGCCGCCCTCGACCCGCCGCCCGGCAAGGTCGTGGCCAACCTTCCCTATGGCGTGGCCGCGACCGTGCTGCTGAAGTCGATCCAGGAGCTGCCCGGGGCGTCGCTGTGGGTGGCGATGGTCCAGCGCGAGGTGGGAGAGCGCCTCGCAGCCGAGCCGGGCGAGGGATCCTACGGCGCGACCTCCGTGCTCGCCCAGCTCGCATGCGAGGTGCGGGTTCTGCGCCGTGTATCGCGCACGGTCTTCCACCCGGAGCCCAGCGTCGACTCGGCGCTGGTGCTGCTGCGTCGCCGCGCGCCCGCCCCCGCGCCGGAGCTCACCGCCCTCGTGCACGCCGGCTTCGCGCACCGCCGCAAGGCGCTTGCCGGCTCGGTGGCGCTCGTCCCGGGCG
>JBOGXS010000095.1:0-5503 GCA_050693815.1 Thermoleophilaceae bacterium
GGTGCTGGTCGCGCTCACCGAGGGCCTCTTCGCGCTGCCGCTCGCTCTCCTGGCCGCTGGATCGCATGTGGCGCTGCTGGCCGCCGCCGCCTTCCTCTCGGGCGCCGGGATGATGCTCGGGAACTCGGTGTGGGAGTCGACGCTGCAGCGCCACGTGCCCGGCGAGTCGCTGTCCCGCGTGAGCTCGTACGACTGGTTCGGCTCGCTGGCCTTCTACCCACTGGGCCTGGCGGTCTGGGGACCGGTGGCGGCGGCGATCGGGATCTCCACCTCGCTGTGGATCGCGTTCGCGCTCTTCATGGCCGCGGCCGTGGCCCTGCTCGCCGTCCCGGACGTCAGGCGCCTCCCGCCGAGCCCGGCGCCGCGGGCGGCCGCGTGACCTCCGGACCGGAGCCGGCTCGCGGCCTCACTCCACCAGCGTGATGCCCGCCTGCTCGGCGAGCTCCATGACTCGGTCGAGGCCACGCCCGATGGCGAGTGGCAATGGCGGCTCGACGACCTCGACCTCGCGCCGCGGAACCCGGTCGGCGAACAGGACGAGCACGTACGCGTCGTCGTACTGGCGCGAGCGCCAGACGAGACCGTCGGGTTCGGCACGGCAGTCGTGCAGCGCCTGCCCCCAGGCAGAGAGCGCGGGATACTGGTCGGCCTCCGAGTCGATCAGCTGCGCCCGCGTCGCGCCCAACCGGCGCGGCCCGTTCCCGTGGAGAGCGGCGAGCCGCAGTGCTCGCCGCACGGCGATCGTCGAGATCAGCAAGGGGACGAGGCGGGCGCGCCGCACCCGTCGCACCTCCGCCGCGACCGGGACCGGCCGGAAGACGTGCTCGGCCACCGCGCCCGCATCGCTATCGGCTCCGTAGAGCGTGCCGACGATCCTGCCCCTCGATCGCACGGGGCGGAAGCGGCCGGCCGACGCGGTGCGGTTGAACTCGGTGGCCCCGAAGCTCGAGTGATGGCATCGCACAACCGGGCGACGCGCTTCCCACTCGTTGATCACAGGGTCGAGCTCCTTCGCCGCCGGCGGAGGAGGCACCGCCGCGCTAGTGGGCCGACTCGAAACGTTTCCCCGGAAATGCGAGGTCCAGGCGGTGCCAGGCAAGGACGCAGGGAGCCGGAATAGCAGCGCTATTTCGGCGACCGAGAACACCGCCTGGCGGCGCCTGGGGCCGCAGTTTCGGGTGGAACGTTTCGAGGAGGTCCACTAGGCGGCAAGATCGGCGGCTTCGCGGCGTGCCGCCTCTGCGACGGACTCCGGATCCTCGTCCAGCAGGTCCACTGGCCGCCGGCCGCCGAGCCAGCCCGTCGGGCTCGTGAACCAGAGGGCGGCCTGCCAGTCGCTGGTGCTGGGATCGGAGCGAAGCCAGCCGAGCGCGCCTCTTATCGCCGGGTGCGGCCTGCCTTCCGGAGTGAACTGGAAGCCGGGGTAGAGCAGCTCATCGCCAACGGGCACCGCGAGCAGCTGACCCTCGCCGCGCCAGCGATTGGCGAGCGCCGCCCTGTTGGACGCGCGGGAACCGGCCAGCTCGGCCACCTCGTCGCTGCGAAGGGCACCGAACTCGCGCAGCAGCGCGGTTCTCGCCTCGGCGTTGCGCCTGGCCTGCAGGACCGCGGCGGGGGTGGGCAGCTCGAGCTCGTCCGGCATCAGACGGTCGATGAGGTCACCCGACCGGCGTCTGTGAGCGATCAGCTTGCGGACCGCCGTGAGCACCGACAACGCGGCGGGGTCGAGCCCACCCTCGCGCGCGGCAATCTCGAGCACCCGCTCGACCTCGTCGCGGTCGAGATCGGTCTCCGAGGCCACGCGCTCTATTACCTGGGCCTCAGTCATATGATCGAAATGAGTATAACAACTGTACTCACTTCGATCACTATGCAGCCTAGGGCTCTACCCCACCGGCTCCGCGCCGCCCACGCCCTTCTTCCCGGGCGTAACGAAGATCTGGAAGTAGAGAAGCGCCGCCACCAGCGCGCCCACGACCGGGGCGAGCACGTAGACGAGCAGGAAGGTGTCCGCGCCGTCGAACTCGCCCGAGACCAGTGCCGGACCGAAGCTGCGCGCCGGGTTGAAGCCCGCGCCGGTGAGCGGGGCCAGCACCATCACCCCCATGCCGAGCGCCCCGCCGATCGCCAGCGCGGCCCACTCCTTCGTGGCCCGCGGGTTCACGGCCACGCCGATAATCGCCCAGAGCAGGAAGAACGTGCCGACCGCCTCGACCACCATACCCGGGAAGATCTGGCCCTCGAGGGCGTCCGACACCGTGGTCGCCCCGTAGTTCTCGGCCTCTCCCTCGTCGAGCAGGATCCCCTTCACGAGCAGCGCGGCGGCCACGCCCCCCGCCAGCTGGGCGAGGACGTAGATCGCGGCGTCCGGTGGCTTGATCTGGCGCAGGACGGTCATCGCCGCGGTCACCGCCGGGTTGAAGTGGGCGCCCGACACCACGGCCAGGGTCTGGATCAGCACGAATAGGACGAGCACGTGGACCAGCCCGATGACCGAGAAGTCGATGAACGGGTTCGGGTTCTGCGGGGAGGGCTCGGGCCCGTACAGCGACACCGTCGCACAGATGAAGAAGACGAGCATCAGCGTGCCGAGGAACTCGGCGATGTAGGCGGCGGGTCCGCGGTCCTGCACGTGCTACCTCCTGGGGGGCCTGGGCATTCCCCCCTAGGGTTCGACGCCGTGCACAGGATCCTTCTCGTGCTCGCCGCAGCGGGCGCCCTGGCCGGCTGCGGCGGCGACTCGGAGGCCGAGCCCGTCCGGCTCGCCCTCGACTTCCAGCCCAATCCAGTCCACGCGGGGATCTACGCCGCCATGCGCGAGGACCTCGACGCCGAGGCCGGGCTCGACCTCGAGGTGCGAGCTCCCTCCTCCTCCACGGACTCGCTCAAGCTGCTCGCCGCCGGGCGCGCCGACGTGGCGGTGGTGGACATCCACGACCTCGGCCTGGCGCGTGAGCGAGGCCGCGACCTGGTCGGCGTGGGCGCGCTCGTCCAGCGGCCGCTTGCGGCGGTGATCGCGTCTCGCGAGATCCGGCGACCGCGCGAGCTCGAGGGAAGGCGCGTCGGCGTGACCGGCCTGCCCTCCGATGACGCGGTGCTGCGCGCCGTCGTGGAGGACGACGGCGGCGACTTCGACCGGGTCGAGCGAGTCACGATCGGCTTCTCGGCGGTGCCCAGCCTGATCGCCGGACGGGTGGACGCGGTGGTCTCGTTCTGGAACGCCGAGGGCGTCGCCCTGCGCCGGCGCGGCCTGCGTACGCGCGAGTTCCGCGTCGACGACCACGGCGCGCCGCGTTACCCGGAGCTCGTGCTCGTGACGAGCCGCGAGCGCCTGCGCGCGTCCCGCGAGACGATGGAAAGGCTGCTGGCCGTCCTGGCCGAGGGCACGCGCGCCGCGCTGGCCGACCGCGATGCCGCCGTCGATGATCTGGTCGAGGCATCCGGCGCCGACGAGCCGCTCGTGCGCGCCCAGCTCGAGGCCGTGGCGCCCGCGCTGCGTCCCCCGATCCGCCTCGACCGAGAGGCGCTGCGCGCATGGGCCGAGTTCGACGCGCGCTTCGGGATCCTCGAGCGCCCCCCTGAGGTGAGCGAGGCCTTTCCGAGGGGCTGGCGCTAGTACACGCGTCCTAGCGGAGCCCGAGCAGCCGCTCCACCAGCGCCGCCGCCTCGCGGTTCATGCGCGAGCGGGGCACCACCAGGTCGTAGCCGGCCGCCTCCGCCGCCCGGCGGACGTCCTGCTCGACGTGCGAGTAGAAGCCAAGGCTGGGCACGTCCGGCGGCGGGTCCGGCACCTCGCCCTGGGTCAGGTCCACGACGGCGACCTCTCCCTCCCCGCCGCGCACCACCTCGTGCCCGGCGGCGCGCAGCGCTCCCTCGACCTTCGAGCCGAACAGCAGGTCCGGGCAGAGCAGCGCCACGCGGGCCATCGCCGAGCTACTGGGCCCGGCGCTGGCGAAACTCGCGGCGCACGGACTCGGGTCGGCCCCACATCTGCACGACCTCCACGCGACCGGAGCGCGCCTCGCGCACCGCCATCTCGCCGGCGATGCCCTGCTGGTCGAGCAGCGCGAGGGTCCCGCGCACGGTCTGGGCGGCCGCCGCGTGGCCGAACTCGTGCGCCGCGCGCAGGCGCCAGTGCCAGTCGTGCTCCGAGTAGGGCATGGCGTTGATCTGCACGAGCAGCGTGGCGGCCTCGACGTAGCGGTCCTCGTCGAAGATGCGGAGGTCGAGCTCGAGCTGGGTCCAGTCGGGCGGCAGCGAGTCGACCGCGGCCTGGAAGTCGTCGGCGAGGGCCATCGGGAGGGAAGGCTATTGGGCGGCGACGGGACGCACCCGCATGGCGCCCGCCAGCTGGTCGCCGAGTGCGTGCTCGCGGTCGTTGGCCAGCACCGTGAGCGGCCCCCCGAAGGGCTCGCGCCCGAGGAGCTCCAGCTCGTCCCCCGGCGCGATGCCCCGCTCGGACAGGTAGCGCAGCATGTCGGGGTTCGAGTCCGACACCCGGGCGAAGCGCCCGCGCTCGCCCGGCCCGAGCTCGGCCAGCGAGCGGGTGGGCGCCTCGTCGATCTCCCCGTTCGCCGTGGGGATCGGGTCGCCGTGGGGGTCGTGGGTGGGGTTGCCGAGCTTGGCCGCGATCAGCTCCGACAGCTCGGGCGAGATCGCGTGCTCGAGCACCTCGGCCTCCTCGTGCACTCGGTCCCAGGACATGCCGAGCGCCTCGGCCAGGTAGAGCTCGAGCAGCCGGTGATGACGAAGCACCTCGAGCGCCACCCGCTCACCGGCGCGCGTGAGCCTCACCCCGTGGTAGGGCTCGCGGGCGGCCAGGCCAAGCGACTCGAGCCGCTTGATCATCGCCGACGCCGAGGCGGGCGACACCTCGAGCCGCTCCGCGATCGCCGAGGTCGACACCGGCTGCGCGCTGCGCTGCGCCAGCGACCAGACCGCCTTCGAGTAGTCCTGCACGGCGTCCGAGATCTCGGCGCGCGCGGCCATCACAGGCTGATCAGCAGTCCGGTGACGTACATGACGAGCAGGCCTGACAGGAGCCCGCCGGCCGCGAGCGGGCTGAGCAGCGTCCCGCCGCGATCGCGCACCTGCGGCGCGATCTGCACGATCACCTGGGCGATCGCGCCGGCGCCGACGCCGAACATGAGCGCCGCCGCGCTCGGGTTGAACGCCGACGCGCCGATCCAGGCACCCACGACCGCGGGGGCGCCGGCCAGCAGGCCGAGCAGGGCCAGGCGCTTGAGCGACACCGACCCCCGCGCTGCCGGCGCCACGATGGCCAGCCCCTCGGTGGTGTTGTGGAGGGCGAAGCCGACCACGAGAGTCGCCCCCAGGGCCAGCGATCCGATGGCGTAGGCCGACCCGATGGCCAGCCCCTCCCCGAGGTTGTGCAGTCCGATGCCGAGCGCCACCAGGAAGGCGGCCCGCCAGGCCGCCGGGCTGGCGGAGGCCGCCACGTGCGCCGGGCTGGCGGAGGCCGCCACGTGCGCCGGGCTGGCGG
>JBOGXS010000096.1:0-4252 GCA_050693815.1 Thermoleophilaceae bacterium
GGTTTCGCCCGTGAGCGGGTCGGTCGCGCTGACGGTCGCGCCGTCGCCGCTGACGTTCCCGATCGTGAGGCGGTAGGTCTCCTCCGGCATGTCGAAGCGGGTCGGGTCGGTGCTGGGGGCGCTCGGGTCGTAGCTCCTCGCCAGGTTCGCGGTCATGACGTAGACGGCGACCACGAAGCGCCGGGGGCTCACCTGGAACGGGAGGAAGGCCAGCACGTCGCGGTTGTGGAGCGGCGGGTGGTCCGCGCTGCCGTCCCCCTCGAACTGCCTGTTGCCCGCGTAGTCGCCGACGCGCAGCAGCGCGAGCGAGCGCGGCTCGGCGATCGGCGTCGCACCGGCGAAGCCGTCCATCAGGCGCCCGACCGAGTCCATGACCTCGCCGCCCGCGCCGTCGCCCGGATAGATCCCGGTCTGCTTGAGCGAGCTGAAGAAGCTGTCGGCCACGAGCGCGTAGCTGCCCGACGTCGCCGCGTACAGGTGGACGGCGGAAACCCCCTTGTTCACGAACGCCGTGAGGGTCCGGAGCGTCGACTTGGCCTGCATGTGGAGGCGGTCGCCCTCCGTCACGCCGAAGCTCGACGGCGCGTGGAGCGGGTTGAGGTTCATCTCCGTGACCCACACCGCGGGCGGGGCGGAGCCCGGCGGATGCGTGTGCCGCCCGTGTGCGACGCTGTCGAGGTAGGTCGTGTGGGGGGAGAGGTCGCGGATCATGCCGTCCATCTCGATCGCCGAGGTCTTCTCGGTCGCCCACAGGTAGCGCTCGGGGTGGAAGTCCTGATAGGTCGGGGTGAACAGCTCGGTCCACTCCTCGGTGAGCGGATCGAAGGTGCCGTCCGGATCGCCCTGCGCGTCGAGCGGGCGGACCTCGTCGACGTCGGCCGGCGGGAAGCTACGCATGCCCCGGTACAGGTAGGGGTGCTTGGCGATCGCGGTCAGGCCCGGCGGACTGGTCGAGCCGGCGTCCCAGGGGCGCTGGCTGGCGAACCCGTTGGCGATCCCCACGCCGGCCGCGCCGTTTGCCGGATCGCGCAGCCATGCCACGGTCCGGTCGAGCATCGCCTCGGTGGTGTCTCCCTGGCCGGTGTCGACGTTCGGGTGGTAGTACTCGTCGACGTCGATGAACTCTGAGGCGAAGTGCAGCTCGTTCCAGACCTCCACGTCGAAGTCGTCGCCTCCGAGGATGGCGCGGGCCTCGCGGGTGACCACCTGCACGTACTCGAGCCAGCCGGCCATGGTGGCCTCGAAGCGCGGCTCCGGGCTCCCGTCCGCGCGCAGAGGCCGATGGAACGGCTCGTAGAGGAGCTTCGAGCCGCTGTAGCTCCCGGCCGGGAGGTCGCGGCGCAGCGGCCTCGACAGGGTGGCCCATCCGTCCGGGTCGACCGAGGTGATCAGTGGGTCGGCCGCCTTCCCGGACGTCTGGAACGAGTTGAAGCCGGTCCGGCCGGGCACCACGGCCTGCGCCGTCGCGGCATCGAGATGGATCCTCGTGTCGCCCTCGAGCGCCGGCTCGACCGTGCCCAGCGTGACGCGCTCGATCGGGCACGGCCCGCCGTGGTTGGAGTTGAGCAGGATCAGGGGCCGGATCCCGTACTTCTTGAGGGCCAGCAGCCTGGTGCGGAGCGCGGTCAGGCCACCCGGGATGAAACGGGAGGGATCGTCGTAGCTGATGCTGCTCCAGCCGACCTCGAAGCGCGCTCGCCTGAAGCCGTTGGCGGCGAGCAGGCGAGCCGAGGCGTCGGCCTCGGCGGTGGTCCCGTTGAAGACGATGCCGACCGCCTGCTGGAGGCGGACGGCCGGCACGGTGTCGAGGTAGGCGCGCCAGGGCTGGAGCCAGTGCGAGCGATCGCCGTACGAGACGAGCGTCTGCTGGTCCGGGTCGACGTAGTCGGTCAGCTCGCCGGCGAGCTCCTGGCCGCTCGCGCTCGGAGGACAGAGGATCGCGCTCGCGGTCAGCGTCGCCGCGAGGGCACGGCGAGCACGCTTCCACATCCGCACATGACGACGCTACCTAGCGGGCAGGGCGCGTCGCAAGTAGGAAAAACCGGCCGTGTCGCATCGCCTCGGGCCAGTCGTCGAGCGGGCGGACCGGATGCTCCGGCACGATCGTACCGTCGGGCCGGCGCAGGTAGCGCGACTCAGGCGCGGCGAAGAGCTCGTAGCCGGCGTCGCTGAGGCAGTGGATCACGTCCGCGGAGGAGGCTCCGTACACGCCGAGCTGCTCGTCGCCGTGAACCTCCACGAACCAGTCCGGGCCCTGCTCGAGGGTCGCTCGCGCCCCGACGAGCGCCTCGTGCTCGTAGCCCTCGACGTCGATGAAGACCACGTCGGGCGCTCCGTAGTGGCGAGCTAGGTCATCGACGCTGAGGCTCGGCACCCTCATGTCGCCCCAGCGCGTGGACCCGTCGTCGACGAAGCCGTTGCGGCCGAACACGACCTCGCCGCTCTCGCGGGCCACCGCGGCGTGGACCGGCACGAGCTGATCGAGGCCGTTGAGGTCGCGGTTGCGCGCAATCGCGGCGGCGTCGTCGGGATGCGCCTCGAGCGCCACGACCTGCCCCTCCGGACCGACGGCGTCGGCCAGCATCATGGCGATCACCCCGGCGCTGGCCCCGAGGTCGAAGACCCGGGCCCCGGCCCGCAGGCGCCGGCGCTTCAGCCAGGTCAGCTCCTGCGGCTCGGGCCAGTCACGGTCGTAGCGCTCCGCGTAGGGCGAGGCGATCAGCACGCGGTGGCGCACCCCCGCGTACTCGTGCTCGACCACCCGCGCGGGAAAGCGGCTGCGCTCGCGGTCGAACTTGATCACGCGCGCGCGGCGCATGACGGCGCTGGGCAGCACCCGCTCGGCGACGGAGACGGCGCGTCGGCGGGCGTCGGACACGGCCGGTCAGGAAGCGGCTACGCGGCGTGCCCGCCGCCAGGCGACGAGACCGGGGCCCGCCCGCAGGACCAGATAGAGCGGGCGCCACAGGTACGCGGCGGCAAGCCCGAGCCGCCCGCGGCGGGCAAGCGGCGACCACCAGCGCATGAAGCCCGGAGTGGGCAGGAGCTCGTCGCGCACGACCGAGAGCTTGGCGCGCATCCCGGGGGTGCCGGCCAGCTCCTCGAAGGCCTGGGCGAGCGGGACGTGCGCGACCCGCAGCAGCGCGTCCACCGATGCCTCGCCACCCACGCCGAGGCGCTCGGCGAGGGCGTGTCCCGCAGGGGAGAGGCGCAGGCCGGTCGTGAACCCGGGGAGGGCGTCGAGCTGCGCCGCGACCTCGGCCGCCTCCGCCCACAGCTCCTCGGGCAGCACCTCCAGCGCCGCCTCGAGGTCGCGCATCGGCTTGCCGTCGTCGTAGCCGTGCTGGGCCGCGTGGAGCGCTACGTGCATCGCCCGCGCCGCGGGCTCGAGCACGTCCAGCTCCTGACCACCCACCTTCATAGGGACCGTGCGAGCGGACAGCACCTCCCAGGCGCGTCCCGGCTCGACGCCGATCCCCCAGAGCGTGCAATGGAGGTCGACGTCCTGGTTGCCGCGCGCCCACGGATGCGACGTGATCGACTCCATGCGCGGGTGGGCCAGCGGGCCGAGCCCGTCGACAAAGCCGAGGCGCTGCAGCGTCTCCGCCGCGCGCTCCCAGGAGGCCGCCGACACCAGCAGATCCGCGTCGCCGTAGGCCCTCACCCCGCGATCGCGGTAGAGCCAGCCGGCGATGGCCGGGCCCTTCAGGACGATCGACGGTACGCCGGCCGCCTCGAGCTCGGCGGCGATCTCCGCGGTCATGCCGTCCAGCGCCAGGCTACGAGCCGCTCTCAGCACCTCCAACGTGGCGCTGGGCGGCTCGCTCATGCGTCGCCGGCGATCTCGACTAGGCCGCGGTCGCGCAGGTCGGAGCAGAGGTTGCCCAGGTCGTGCTCGATGCGCTCGAGCGGCTGCTCGAACTCGCGCGCGAGCTGCGCCGCGCTCTCGCCCACGCTACCCAGCTTCTCCAGCACCTCGAGCATGCGGCCGGCGATCGGGTTGAGCCCGTGGTACCTGCCCGTCTCGAGGTTGAGCACCACCGTCTCGGTGGGGAACGCCCGATGGACCACGTGCTGTGGCACCGTCACCCGCGCGTCGAGCAGATCATTGGTTCGTGCGATCGTCACTTCCAAGCCTCCAGTACGGGGGTCCACGCTGCATAAACGCACGAGGGTGGCGTGTCTTTCCGCTCGCGGCGTGACCGCAAGAAGGCTCCGACGCGTGGCGTTGAGTGGGGGCATGGCCTCGTAC
>JBOGXS010000097.1:0-7374 GCA_050693815.1 Thermoleophilaceae bacterium
GCGAGCTGTTCACGCGGCTGCACGGGCTGTCCACCGTCTCGCTGCGCTACGGCAACGTCTACGGGCCGCGCCAGGACCCGCTCGGCGAGGCGGGGGTGGTGGCGATCTTCTGCGGCAAGCTGCTCGACGGCGTCCGGCCCACGATCTTCGGCGACGGCAGGCAGACGCGCGACTACGTCTTCGTGGGCGACGTCGTGGACGCCAACCTGCGCGCCGCCGAGTCCGACGCCACGGGCGCGTTCAACGTGGGGCGGGGGGTCGAGACGGACGTGCTCGAGCTGGTCGAGGTGCTTCGCCCCCACGCGAACAGCGGCTTCGAGCCCGAGCACGCGCCGGAGCGCCCGGGCGAGGTGCGGCGCATCGCGCTCGACGCCTCGCGCGCGCGGGCGGAGCTCGGCTGGCAGGCGGAGGTGGGCCTCGAGGACGGCATGGAGCGGACGCTGGCCTCGTTGCGATGACCGCCCTGCTCGGACCCTGGGAGGGAGAGACCCTGCGTCCCGGCTTCGCGATCAAGGTGGGGCGCGAGGAGCTCGTAATGACCGAGTCCCTCTACGGGCCCGGCCAGCGGGGGCCGGATCCGCACGTCCACTACCACCACTCGGACGCCTTCTACGTCCTCGACGGCGAGCTGAGGGTGGAGCTCGGGGGCGGTGAGGACGTGCCCGCCCCCGCCGGCACCTTCCTGCTCGTGCCGCCCGAGGTGGTCCACAGCTTCGTCAACCCCGGCCCGGGCGAGGCGCGCTTCCTCAACCTTCACGCGCCGGGCATGGGCTTCGAGGAGTACCTGCGCAGCGGCTTCCAGGCCGAGTTCGACCAGCACGATCCGCCGCCCGACGGCGGCCGGCCCGCGTCCGAGGTCATCGTCCGGGAGCCCGGCGCCGGAGAGGTGCTCGCCCTGGGACCGAGCCAGGCCGTGGTGAAGTCGGGCGGCGCCGACGCCCTCGGGTCGCTCGCCGTGCTCGACACCACGATCGCGCCCGCCTTTCCCGGGCCGGTGCTCCACCGCCACGAGGCCATGCTGGACAGCTTCTACGTGCTGGAGGGCGCGCTCACGGTGCAGCTCGACGAGGAGCGGTTCGAGGCGGGCCCTGGAAGCTACGCGTACGTGCCGCCGGGCAGCGCGCACACCTTCTCCAACCCGGGCGAGCGGCCGGTGCGCTTCCTGAACGTGATCGCGCCGGGCGGGTTCGAGGGCTACCTGCGCGAGGTGGCCGAGCTGGGCGGCCCGCTGGATCCGGCCACGATGGCCGCGATCGCGTCGAGGTACGACTTCCGAGCAATTTAGGCGCAAGATATAGTGTTCGGCCCTCGGTTCGGGCACTACATCTAGTAGAATTCCGCCTGTGCGCTGCCCATTCTGCTCCGCCGACTCGACCCAGGTGGTCGACACCCGCCCCACGCCCGACGCGGTGCGCCGGCGGCGCGAGTGCGCGGCCTGCGAGCGGCGCTTCACCACCTACGAGCGAGTCGAGGAGCCGCGCGTGCTGGTGCTAAAGCGCGACGGCACGCGCGAGCGCTTCGACCGCCAGAAGCTGCTGCGCGGCCTGGCTCGGGCGGCCGGCGGACGGCCCGTGAGCGACGAGCAGCTGGAGGCCGTGGCCGGGTGGATCGCCGAGGAGGTGCGGCGCGGCGGGGGCGAGGCGCGGGCGGCGCAGATCGGCGACCTGGCCGAGCGCGGCCTCGCGCGCGTGGATCCGGTGAGCGCGATCCAGTTCGCCTCGGTCTACCGCAACCTCGCCGACCTCGACGAGCTCGAGGCCGTCGTCAGGCGCTTCAAGGACGACCCGCTCCCCGGCGAGCACCAGCTGGCCATCGAGGGCCCGGTTCCGTCCGAGCTCGAGAGCAGCATGGGTCTTTCCCGCACAAGTCGTTCCGACAGGAGGAGAGGTCATGTCCGACAGCCGTAGCGCCGCAACCCCGAGCGTCGCCGCAAGCGGTGCCGGGGTCAGTGTTCCGCGGCGCTTCACGGAGGCGGACAGCCACCCCTTCGACTGCGTCGAGTGGGAGATGCGCGACGCCCTGATCGGCGACCCGGCCAGCCCCGCCTTCGAGCAGCGCGGGGTCGAGTTCCCGGTCACCTGGTCGCAGAACGCCACCAACATCGTGGCCCAGAAGTACTTCCGCGGGCGGCTGGACACGGACGAGCGCGAGTCGTCGGTCAAGCAGATGATCGGCCGCGTGGCCGGGACGATCGCCTCGTGGGGCCGCGACGGCGGCTACTTCGCATCCGAGTCGGATGCGGAGGCCTTCGAGGACGAGCTGACGCACATCCTGCTGCACCAGATGGCGGCCTTCAACTCGCCGGTGTGGTTCAACGTGGGGTTCGAGGAGAGCCCGCAGTGCAGCGCGTGCTTCCTGCTCTCCGTGGAGGACACCCTGGAGTCGATCCTGGCGTGGAACACGAAGGAGGGTCTGGTCTTCCGCGGTGGATCGGGGTCGGGGATCAACCTCTCCACGATCCGCGGCTCCAAGGAGCAGCTCTCCAAGGGCGGCTACGCGAGCGGCCCCGTGTCGTTCATGCGCGGCGCCGATGCGTGGGCCGGCACGATCAAGTCCGGCGGAAAGACGCGCAGGGCGGCAAAGATGATCGTGCTGGACATCGACCATCCCGACGTACTCGACTTCATCTGGTGCAAGGCCCGCGAGGAGGAGAAGGCAGCGGCGCTGCGCGACGCCGGCTTCGACATGCGCCTCGATTCCGAGGCGTTCGCCTCGATCCAGTACCAGAACGCCAACAACTCGGTCCGCGTCAGCGACGAGTTCATGGAGCGGGCAGAGCGCGGCGAGGAGTGGGAGCTCACCGCCCGCACCGACGGGTCGGTGATGGAGCGGGTGGACGCGCGCGACGTTCTCCGACAGATCGCCGATGCCGCGTGGCGCTGCGCGGATCCGGGCGTCCAGTACGACACGACCATCCAGAGCTGGCACACCTGCCCGAACTCCGGACGCATCTCCACATCTAACCCCTGTGCCGAGTATCTGCACGTCGACGACTCGGCGTGCAACCTGGCGTCGCTCAACCTCATGAAGTTCCGCCGCGAGGACGGAAGCTTCGACGTGGAGAGCTTCGAGCACGTCATCGACGTGGTCTTCCTCGCCCAGGAGATAGTCGTCAGCCCGTCGAGCTATCCGACCGAGCAGATCGCCAAGAACGCGCGCGACTTCCGCCAGATCGGGCTTGGCTACGCGAACCTCGGCGCCCTCCTGATGGCGAACGGAGTCCCCTACGACTCAGACTCAGGCCGCGATCTCGCCGGTGCGATCACGGCGCTGATGACGGGGCGCGCGTACCGCAGGTCGGCCGAGATCGCCCGCGACGCGACCGGACCGTACGCGCGCTACGAGGAGAACCGCGACGCGCACAACCACGTGATGCGCAAGCACCGCGACGCGGCCTACGATCTCAACGACGGCCTCTGGGACCAGGAGCTGCTCCAGGCGGCGCGGAAAGCGTGGGACGAGGCGGTGGGGCTGGGCGAGGCGCATGGCTACCGGAACGCTCAGTCCGTGGTCATTGCTCCCACGGGGACCATCAGCTTTCTCCTGGACTGTGACACCACCGGCATCGAGCCCGACTTCTCGCTGGTCAAGTTCAAGGAGCTCGTGGGCGGCGGCCAGATGACGATCGTCAACCGCACGGTCCCGCTGGCGCTTCGCACGCTCGGGTACGCCCAGCAGCAGATCGAGCAGATCGAGGCCCACCTGGCCGCCAACGGGACGATCGTGGGCGCGCCGGGACTCGCCGAGCAGCACCTGCCCGTCTTCGACGTGGCCGTTGGCGAGCGGGCGATCGACCCGATGGGCCACATGAAGATGATGGCGGCCGCTCAGCCGTTCGTGTCGGGGGCAATCTCGAAGACGATCAACATGCCGTCGTCGGCCACGGTCGAGGACATCGAGGACATCTACCTGCAGGGTTGGAAGCTCGGGCTGAAGGCGCTGGCGATCTACCGCGACGGCTCCAAGACGGCGCAGGCGCTGAAGACCGACGCAGGCGAGGGGAAGGACTCGGAGGCCGCGGCGGCTGCCGCGGCGGCGGACGAGCTCGCCCGGCCTGTGCGGCGGCGCATGCCGCGCGAGCGCCAGTCGCTCACCCACAAGTTCTCGGTGGGGGGCCACGAGGGCTACATCACCGCGGGCGAGTACGACGACGGCACGCTCGGCGAGGTCTTCCTCACCGACGTGGGCAAGGAGGGCTCGACGATCAAGGGCCTGATGAACGCGTTCGCCACCGCGATCTCGATCGGGCTCCAGTACGGCGTCCCGATCGAGACGCTGGTGCGCAAGTTCGCCTACGTGCGCTTCGAGCCCGAGGGCTACACGGGCAACCCGGAGATCCCGTTCGCCAAGTCGATGCCCGACTACATCATGCGCTGGCTGGCCTCGCGCTACTGCGACGCCGACCTGCACGAGGAGCTGGGCATCCTCACGCCCGAGGTGCGGGCACGCAAGGCGTCCCAGGAGGCGCTGATGCGGGGCGACACGGCGGGGCCCGAGGAGCCTTCGGCCGAGGAGGAGGGCGGCGGCGGAAACGGCCACGCCCATGGCGGCAACGGGGGACCGAAGGCGGGGGGCGGCGAGCCGAAGCCCGCCGCGTCGGCGCTCACCGACGAGCCCCCGGCCATCCCAGCCAAGCTGCAGGGCCTCGACCTAGGCCCGGCCTGCGCCCAGTGCGGCGGCATGATGCAGCGCACCGGCTCGTGCTACACGTGCTCGAGCTGCGGGAACAACACGGGCTGCGGGTAGGAGCGTCTCGGCCCCGGCCTCGACGGGCGCCCGGACGGGGGTCCGGCACGAAGCGTCCCGATACGGGACGCAAGGTGACTGACCCCACCGGCCGGAGGGCCCGCTACGAGCGTGCGCAGCTCGCTGGCGTGGTCAGAGCAGCCACACGACGACCAGCACGATCAGCGCGATCCCGACCCCGGTCGCCGTGATGCTGAGCGGCGCGCGGTTCTGGCGCCAGAAGCCGGGGTCGGCGCGCGACGCGGCGTGGCGACCCTCGGGCGGCTCGCCGGTCCAGTCGTCGTCCCATCTCGCCACATCCTCTGTTCTACCCGAGTTTTCCCTGCAGGCCACCGGGTAGGGACCAGGGATGGCAGACCAAACCGCCCGTGACCTCAAGCTGATCCAGTACCTCAACGAGGCGTACGGCAAGGAGAAGCAGCTCGAGACCGCGCTGCAGGCGCACATCTCGATGACGACCAAGGCGCCGTACAAGAAGCGCCTCCAGCAGCACCTCAAGGAGACGAAGGCGCACGCACGGCAGGTGCAGCAGCGCATCAAGCAGCTCGGCGGCGATGCCGAGGTCGTGCCCGCCCCAGGTCCGATCGCCGACGCCGCCGCCGCAGTCACCTCGGTCGCCCACAAGGCGGTGGCCGCGGCGCAGGGCCCGATCCATGCGCTCCGAGGCACCGGCGAGAACGAGAAGATGCTCAAGAACGCAAAGACGGAGTTCTCGAACGAGCACGAGGAGATCGCCACCTACCACGCGCTCGAGACGCTCGCCGAGACCGTCGGCGACAAGGAGACGGCCAAGCTCGCCCGCGGCATCCGGCGCGAGGAGGAGCGGATGGCGAAGTTCCTCGAGGGCCAGATCGCGACGCTCACGAAGGGCGTGGCGCGCGAGGAGATCCCGGCGTCGGAGCGGCGCAACGGCGGAAGGCGGCGGCGGCGCTCGGCCGCATCGCGCTCGCGCTCGCGGTCCCGCTCACGTTCGGCTTCGGGCCGCTCGCGTTCATAGACCGCGCGCTCGACGACAAGCGGGTAGGTTCATGTCGGCATGAGCAGCGAGGGGGCCGACGACCGCGGGCGCCACCCGGAGACCGGTCGCGACGAGAGCGACTCCGAGCGGCTCGACCGCAACCTCCAGGAGATGCTCGGGGAGCTCCGCGTGGCGCTGCCCGGTGTGCAGGTGCTGTTCGCCTTCCTGCTCGTGGTCCCCTTCAACCGGCGTTTCGGGCAGGTCACCGACTTCCAGCAGACCGTCTACTTCGTCACGCTGCTGTTCACGACCGCCTCGACCGTCTGCCTGATCGCGCCGACGGTGCACCACCGCATCCAGTTCCGCCAGCAGGACAAGGAGCGCATCGTGCGTCACGGCAACCGCATTGTCATCGCGGGACTTGGCTTCCTCGCCGTCGCGATGACGGGCGCCGTACTACTCGTGACCGACTTCCTTTACGGGAGCACCACCACCATCGCCGCGGCAGCTGGAGTGGGGTTGGCCTTCGCCGTTCTGTGGTACGCGATCCCGCTACGGCGGCTGGCAAGCTAACGCAGCGAGCGGGCGATCCAGATCGCCCGCTCGAGTTCGAAGGCTCCCTCGAGGCGGACGAGCAACGGGCCACGCTCCATGAGCAGCACGTTCTGTGCGAGGCGCAGCCGGCTCTCGACGAAGCGGCCGCCGGGCGCGCGATAGAAGAACAGGTGCGGCGCGCCCTCGAGCCAGATCGCGCGACGGCCGTCCACCCGCAGGCGCTCCACGGTGGAGCGCAGTCCGGCGATCTTGCCCACGTAGGCGGGGACCAGGTCGCCGCGGAACTCGCTGACGAGCAGACCGAGGCGCGTGCTGCGGGCGCGCGGCAGCTCCCGACTGGGCTCGTAGGCCAGCAGCAGCTCGCCGCCGGGGACGGCCTCGCGGACGTAGACGCCGTCCGGCGGGCCCAGGCCGGCGGGGAGGAGCGGGGCGAAGGCGAGCCGGTCGCGCGCGCCGGCCAGCGTGGTGCGGCGGCCGAGGTCGAGAGGGCGGTCGGCGGGCGGAGTGGGGAGCGTGCGTCGCTGCTCGACCGTCGCTCCCTGGAGCCCGAATAGCTCGAGCACCGCGTCGCGAGCGCCTGGCACGGCCGCCAGGACGGCGCCGGCGAGCACCAGGAGCGTGACCAGGGCGAGGACGAGCGAGCGGCGCAGACTCGCAGGTCGGGCGGGGAGGACGAAGCGGGGGCGAAGCGACGGGCGCCTGGCGGGGGCGGGATGCGTTGGCTCGCGGGCGGGCGCCGGCGGAGCGCCCGCGGACGTCGCCTCTTCGGCCGCCCGCAGCCGCGCCGTCACGCTCGCCGCCAGGTCCGGCGTCCGCGGCCAGTCCAGCTCCTCGCCGAGCCGGGCGAGCGTGCGCTCGAGCTCAGGCATCGGCCACCTCCATGCGCCGGCGCAGGCGCTGGAGCGCCCGCGAGAGACGGGACTTCACCGTCCCGCGGGCGCAGCCGAGCGCCGCCGCCGTCTCCTTCTCCGAGAGCTCCAGGAAGTAGCGGCAGGCGATCGCCTCCCGGTCGGTCGTGGACAGCTCGCCCAGTGCCGCGAGCAGCTCGCCGCGCCGCTCGGAGTCGAGGAGCGCCGCCTCGGGAGACGGGACCGCGCCACCCGGGCGGCGCTCCT